>JAFGTO010000275.1 GCA_016934095.1 Candidatus Glassiibacteriota bacterium | reverse complement strand
GGTAATTGACCGGTGAAGCCGGTGTGTAGCTGGACTTTCAGTCCGCTGAAAAATAACCCACCAGCTTTAGCTGGTGGTTGTTCAGTTGTGAATTGGCTAGCGAGCGCATTCCCCGCAGCTTGGCTCACGGGGAGTCTTCAATAATCCGGGTGAAATTGTTTCCGCCCCTGACGGCCGGCATCAGGCTGCGGGCCGGTCCCTGAGGATCAGGACCAGCCGAATCACGTCCGCCATGCTATAACGCCCGTCCCCGTTGAGGTCCACGGCCGGGTCCGAGGGGTCCGCCCGGGCCAGCAGGATCAGGGCCACGGCATCAGCCACGCTCAGCCTGCCGTCCCGGTTGAAATCGTACATCCCGGTAGGCTCATCGCCGGTCTCGTAGGCCCCGGCATCCGGGCCGGCCCCCTGGGGCCTTTGCCGGCCGCGGATGTCCTCGGCGGGCAGGCTGTCCAGGCGGCCCAGCACCCATTCGAAGCCGCCCAGGCGCTCCAGGGCCGCCCTCAGCGAGTCGGGCGGCATACCGGCATCCACCGCCGGGGAGGCTGCCGCAGGACGGAAGTCCGCCGAGTCGATGTTGGTAAACTGCGGGTCGGCCACCACCGAATGCAGGTCGTTGCCGGTGAGGGAGCGCCAGTAGTCCAGGCTGTACCTTTTGTCCCTGCGCTCGAGCACGCCCTCCTCGCCTGCGCCCCAGAAGACGTTGCAGTCGCTGACAATAGAGCTCAGGTGGTCGGACTCCACCTGCAGGTTGCCGCGGTTGCCGCCGGAGACAAAGATATTGCCGGCGACCAGCACTTTCTCGCTGGTGGTCTGGATGTTGACCCCGCTGCGGCCGGTATGGCTCCGGTAGTAAACAGTATTGCCGGTGATCACCACCCTTTTCGATCCCTGCTCGAAAGTTCCGGTGTCCTGGTAGACGGTGATCCCTCCTGCGTAGTTGAGGTAAATCAGGTTGTTGCGCACCAGGACGTCGTGCACGTGGGTCATGTTGATCGCGCCGCCGCCTCTCATGCCGTTGCCGTAGATGGTGTTGCCCTCGACCACCCCGAAGTTCAGCACGCCGTCCCCGCCCTGTATCTCCGGGTCGCCGTTGAGGTGGATCCCGTTGCCGGCGTTGTCGTGCACCAGGTTGCCGCGGATCACGAAGCGGTCGCCGCTGTTGCTGTGGTAGATCCCGTGCTGCTCTACAGAGCCGCAGCACTCGTTGCCCTCGAAATGGATGTCATCGGCGAAGCTGGTGAAGATGCCCCAGGTCCCGTTGTCTGCGAAGCGGCAGTTTGCCACCCGGACGTGGTCGGAGAAGCGGACCGCCAGGCCAGCGCGGGTGGCCTGGCGCACGGTCAGCCGGTCGATGATCACGTGGGAGGCATCCTGCACGCGCAGGGCGTCGATCTCCGACCCGCTGCCGGTGATCACCGCCTCCAGGCTCTCGCCCTGGATGAGCACCGGGGCCTCCGCGGTGGCGGCCACGGAGATCCAGACGCCGCCGGGGTAGTCGCCCTCGCGCACGGTCAGGGTGTCGCCGGGGGCCAGGCATTCCACGGCGCGCTTCAGGGTGCGGAAAGCTGCTCCCGGCCCGCACTCGACACTGTCGTCGCCGTCGGGTGCAAGGTACATGGTACGGCCGTAAAGGGACCACTGCCCGGCCGGCCCGAGAAAACAGGCCAGGGCCAGGAGGCATGCTGCAAGCTGGGACCGTTTCATATTAAGAGCTCTCCTCGTTCGGCTGAAACTGGACAGAAAAAGGCCGGAAATATCCTGGAACAAGCTTAAGTGGTTTCACCGGCAGGAGCAATCTTTTTCAGGGCCGGCTTATCCGGGGCCCGTATTTGACAACCCCGGGAAAGGGAGCTAATTTCAGAAGAGGAATCATTTTCCGCAAGCCCCATGGTTTAGCTGGCGGTTAAATACTTACTTTCGAGTGAAGGAGGCGGCAGTGGCCAGGGCAAGAGTATATAAGACAATATATTTCCTCTTGGTTTCCTTGCTTTTAACGGCTGCCGGCTGTTCCACCGGCGAACCCTCCCGGAGCAGCGGCGATGACTGGAAAGCCCATATCCGGGCCGACCATCCCCGGCTGTTTTTCAACCGGGACACCTGGCCCCAGGTGAAAGAGCGGGCCCTGAACCGGGAGGCGGAGCTCTTCGGGCAGATCAGGGCGCGGGTGGATGAGACGGCCGGGGAGGTGCTGGAGTCCGGAGATTACGGTACCCGGGCGGCAGAGGCGGCTTTCGTGTTCCTGGTTACCGGGGACGGCAGGTACCTGGAGCTGGCGAAAAGCCTGCTGAGCACGAGCCTGGAATACTACCACCTCTGTTTCGCCGAGCGCAGGAGCGTAAGCTGGTACTCGTTCTCGCGGATCAACGCCTGGGCCGCTTACGACTGGCTGTTCAGCCACCTCTCCGGGCAGGAGAGGAAAGAGCTGGGGGCCTCCTTCCTGCTGGCGGTGAAAAATGTCATGCCCACCGGCGAGTGGGCCGGCGACCGGGAGCCTTTCGAGCGGGAGAACTGGAGCGGGCCGGCCTCGGGTTTCTACGGGACCCGGTCGCTGGCCTGGTACGCCGGGCTGGCCGCTTACCGGGAGGGGATCGATGACTCGCTGGCCGGGGAGTTCCTGGAGGACGGGTACGGGCAGTACACCGCCCTGCTCGCGCACCGGGGCTCGGCCGCCGGGGATGACGGGGGCTCGGCCTCGGCCGCCCTGAACTACGCCCTGGCCGCCTACCCCTGGGCAGAGTTCAATTTCTTCCATACCTTCCAGTCGGCCACCGGCAGGAATATCGCACTGGACTGGCCCTACATGTCTCTGCTGCCCGGCTACATCTTCTGGAACTGGCTGCCCGGCGGCCTGAACTTCGGCACCGGCGACAGCTACCACCGCACCAATGAGATCCGTCTGCACAGCCTGAACATCCACCTGACCCAGATCCTGCGCTTCTACGGCAGGGACGTGCCGGAGATCGTGCCGGTAACCAAATGGCTGCTGGAGAAAATGCCCAGGGAGCAGGGCAGCTCTTTCCCCCTGACCCGTTTCCTGCTGACCGGCACAGAAGACCTGCCCCACGCCGCGGCCCTGCCCCCTGACCTGCCGTGGGCCAGGCACTTCGAGAACATGGGCCAGGTCTTTTTCAGGTCGGGCAGCGGCCCGGAAGACACCTACGCCCTGTTCACCGCGGGCGGCACCCTGGAGCAGCACAGGCATTTCGACAACAACAATTTCGTGATTTACCACAAAGGCTTCCTGGCGCTGGACACCGGGACCCGCCCCGAGCCGGGCATGCACCTTTACAACTACTACTGCCGCACCGTGGCGCACAACTGCGTGCTGATAAAAATGCCCGGCGAGCGGATGCCCTCCTACTGGGGCAAGGCGGAGGGGCAGTCCGCCCCGGGCGAGGAGGCCGGGCCGCCTCCCAACGACGGCGGCCAGTGCAGGACCACCGGCTCGCGAGTGGCGGCTTTCGAGAGCGGGGAGCATTACGCTTACGTGGCCGGGGACGCCACCGCCTGCTACCACCCGGACAAATGCCGGCGGGCACTGCGCCAGTTCGTTTTCATTCCCCCCGGCTATTTCATCGTGTTCGACCGGGTAAGCTCGACAAGGCCGGAGTACAAGAAGACCTGGCTGCTGCACACCGCCGCCGAGCCGCGGCTCGGGCAAAGGGAGTTCAGCGCCGTCCAAGACGGGGGCAGGCTGTTTTGCCGCACCCTGCTGCCTGAGGAGATCGAGCTGACCAAGGTCGGCGGCCCGGGCAGGCAGTTCTGGAACGGCGGCCGCAACTGGCCCCTGCCGGAGGACTACCGCACTCCGGACACTACACGGCTTTTAGGCCAGTGGCGGGTGGAGCTGAGCCCCGTCCGGGCGCAGGAGGAGGACTTCTTCCTGCACCTGATCCAGGCGGGAGACAGCTCCCTGGAGAAGATGGTCGAGTCCTGGCTGGTGAGAGAGGATGCCCGGGTCGGTGTGCGCTTCGACACCGGCCGCCAGGAGTGCCGGGTGCTTTTCGGCACCGTGGGCGAAGCCGGCGGGCATATCACGGTTACCGAGGCAGGCAGGGTGGTGGTAGACCGCGACCTGGCCGGGCGGGTGGCTCCGCAAAAGGGGCTGACCGGGAAGATGTGAGCCGGTGCTGTCTCTCACGAGATCGACTTGACATACAGGGCGGCGAGAAACCCGGCCAGGGTGGACAGTCCCACGATCACGCCGCCCTGCTCGTAGGCCTCGGGCAGCATGGTCTCGGCGATCATGGTCAGCATGGCCCCGGCCGCGGTGCCCCTGAGCACGGCGATAAAGTATTCCGAGTGGCCCTGGAAAAAGAGGTTGCCCGCCAGGGCTCCCACTGCGGTCATCACGGTGATCGAGGTCCACATCAGGATGATCTTGGCCACTGAAAAGCGCTGGTTCCTCATCACCACCGAGCTGGACATGGCCTCTGGCAGGTTGGAGAGGAACACTCCGGCCACCAGGGCCCAGGGCAGGGCCTTGTCGGCGGTAACTTCGATGCCGATGACCAGCGATTCCGGGATGCCGTCCAGCAGGATACCCAGCCAGATCCCCAGGGTAGCCCCGCCGTGCTGCTGGACTGTCTTATTGATGTCCAGGGAGGTCGGGGCCAGGTCGTGGCTATTCAGGTAGGTGGAAGCCCTTTTTTCCCAGTCTTTGGCTGTATCGGCCTGGAGGAACGACTTTTTAACCAGGTCCTTGCTTCTCTGCTGCATCATGGCCTCGACTGCTTTTTTCACTTTCGGCGAAGCTGCCACCAGCCCGTCGAAATCCTCCTTCGAGACCCGGAAAAGGCTGGTTTTCTCGAGGGCCATGGCCGAGGCCACCCTGGGGTTGTCGGTAAGCAGCCCCATCTCGCCGAACGCATCGCCCGGGCCCAGCCTGGAGATCGGCTGATCCCCCACGATTATCTCGACCGCTCCGGAGGCGATCAGGTAGAGCGCATCCGCCCGCATACCCTCCTTGAAAACAAAGGCGCCCTGCTCCACGGCGATTTCATCCACGTGGGGCACCAGCTTGGCCACCTCCTCCGGGTCGATCGAATGCAGAAAGGATACGCCGAACAGGTATTTCATGATGACCTGCGCCCGTTCTTTCTGCCATTTGGTGGCCTGACGGACAATGGTTGAGGCCTTGCGCACGAAAGCGCCCTGCTTATTCAGGCCGTGGTTGAGGAACTCATAGAGCAGGCCGCCGATAACACAGCCCAGGGCCAGGGGCCCGAAACCCACTTTCTCGAACGAGTGGGCCACTATCTCGATAGTGAGGGCGAAGAGGAGCGCCCCCCCGCCGAACGCCATGAAAGCCGAGGTGACCTTGGCCCCGGGCCTGGTCCACAGGCCGAGCGCCGAGCCCATAGGAAGTGAGACTGCGGAGATGAATCCGACCACGCAGGCTGTAAGGGCCAGGTTTTCCATGGTTACCCCCCTTTCTCCTTGATCTTTGAGGGCCAAGCCGGCGGCCCGGCAGCAGGAAGGAGACCGCATCCGGCACTTTCAGCCTGCCGCTGCGGTTTACACCATCTTTAAAAAAATAGTCCTTTTCTATCCGGCAGACAAGAGAGGAAAAAACGGCGGCACTAGGAAGGTTCAGTCTACCGGTTCGTTGTATTCCCGCTAGTGCGCCCACCAGTTGTTGAGCACGGTCAGGAATTCTGTTTTTCCGCGAAACTCGAGCACGACCTGGTTTTCCACAGGCAGGACAGCCGAGGCCTGCTCCCCGGGCAGGGGCCCCACCGAGCCGTTGAGGTAGAGCACCGCCGGGGTG
>JAFGTO010000274.1 GCA_016934095.1 Candidatus Glassiibacteriota bacterium | reverse complement strand
TGTCCCCCACCGCCCGGTGCACCAGCACTGCAGCCACTGATGAGTCCACTCCCCCGCTCAGGCCGCAGATGACCCGGTTGTCTCCCACCTGCCGCCTGATTTTCCCTGTGTGCTCATCGATAAAGGAGCCGGCGGTCCAGTCCGGCTTGCAGCCGGCCACCAGGAAAAGGAAGTTGGCGATCACCTGACGTCCCCGCAGGGTATGGACCACCTCCGGGTGAAACTGGACCCCGTAAATCTTTTTCTCCCGGCTGCCGATGGCGGCGAACGGGCTGTTCTCGGTGCTGGCCAGCGCCCGGTAGCCCCCGGGCAGCGCAGTCAGGCTGTCGCCGTGGCTCATCCAGACCTGGGTGGCCGGCTGGTCCTCGAAACCGGCGAAGAGGTCCGCGAAATCATCGATATGGAGCATGGCCTTGCCGTACTCGCGCTTCTCGGAGCGCCTGACCTCGGCCCCCAGGCAGTGGCCGATCATTTGCAGGCCATAGCAGATCCCCAGCACTGGTATGCCCAGGCTGAAAATCTCCTTTTCGCAGCGCGGGGCTTTTTCATCATAGATGCTGGCAGGCCCGCCGGAGAGAATGATGGCCCTGGGGCCGATCTCGCGCAGCCGTGCGGCCGTCGCCGAATAAGGCAGGATCTCGCAGTATACGTGCTGCTCGCGCACGCTGCGGGCGATCAACTGGCTGTACTGCGCTCCAAAATCCAGGATGACTACCGGGTTCTTTCTCATCGGGCTGCAGCTTTCCTTCTTATGAAGTAAAATTTCCTGGAGTCTATCACTAAGGCTGTCGCCGGTCCTGCAAGCTCAGCTCGCTCAGCAGGGACAGCAGGTCGAAAATATCCATTGCACCATCGGCGTTCAGGTCGCAGGCCCTGACCTGGTCCGCGGAGAAAGTGCCGGATGACAGAGCTTGCAGCATCGAGAGCAGGTCAAAGATGTTTACCTGCCCATCGCCGTTAAGGTCGAAACTCACCTCCACCTGCCTGGTCAGCAGCAGCGGGTAACTGCCGTAAACGGTCTGCCGGCAGGAGAGCGCCAGCACCACCGGGGCTTCCGCCAGGTTGCCTGAAAACCGGAACCTCAGCCTGCCTTCCGCCCTCAAGGAGGGACTTCCCCTTTCCAGCACGGGGAGAACCACCAGGGAGTCGACCACCTCGAGGCCCGGCCCGGAGCTCTCTACCCGGAGGGCCACCTCCCCCCCGCTCGGCGCCAGGCCCGGGTTGGAGAGCACCGGGGCCACTTCCTTCAGGCAGGGATCATCCCCCTGGCAGATCACCACCAGGGAATCCACCACCGGCCAGAACCCTGAGATCCGCGCCAGCCAGAGGTTCATCGGCAAGTGCAGGGCCGCCAGGGGGGTGATCCGGGACTGCGGAGGCCAGAAACCATCCTGATCGCTGCCGATCTCGGCGGCCCAGGCGAAGATCCTGCCCTTGCTCAGGGTGTCGCCGTACATCCAGTCGGTCATTTCCCCGTTGACCCGGTAAGTCGGCCCGAGGGTGCGCGGCGCATTGCCGAAAATGTAATGGTTGTCCGCGGTCAGCAGCTCCCCGAGCCGCAGGTAGAGCAGCGAGTCCGGAGTCAGCTTGTCGGTATAGCCGAAAGGGTTGATCAGGGCGCCGGCATAGCTGTGGTAATTGACTGCGGCCGCCAGGCCGCGCTCTGCCATGAAATCGCGCAGGACAACGGACTCAGGCTCGCTGAAAGCAGAGGGCCCGCGGTAGTTGTCCTGCAGGAAAATTCCGCTCGAGCCCCGGTTGTCGTAGCCCCACTGGAAATCGAAATTGCGGTTCAGGTCGACCCCGTCCTGGTCATTCAGCTCCCCGCTCCCGTCGTTGTCCCTGGCGTTCTTGCGCCAGAGGCCGAAAGCCTGTTTTTCACTGAATATCCTCCAGTTGATCTCATAACCGTCCGGGTTGACCACCGGCACGAAATAGAGCTCGCGGCTGTCCACCAGGGCCCGCACCGAGTCATCCAGGGCGTATTTCTGCACCAGGTAGCGCAGGAAGTACATCAGGGTCATCAGGCCCATGGCCTCCCTGGCGTGGATCAGGCTGTTGTAGAAAACCTCGGGCTCGTCCTCATCCAGGGCGGCATTATCGGAGACCCTGACCATCCAGATTGGCTGGTCCCAGAGGCTGCGGCCGATCTCGATGCGGCCTGAGATGATGCCGTAGGGGTCGGCGGCGGCCAGCGAATCCACCAGGGCGGCAATCTCCCCCGGACTGAAATAACCTCTCATACTGCCGGTGGCGAAATCATCCGCAGCGGCAGGGACAGCCCGGCCGAGGTTCTCCTGCGCCAGGCTGCGTCCATAGTCCCCGCTCAACACCTCGAAAGCCAGCCCGCGCTCCCCGAACCAATCCCTTCGGCCGGCGGCCGCCAGCAGGCGGATGCTCCCATCCTGTTGCCTGCCGATTATCTCGAAGCCGGCTGCTGCGATCTGTTGCAGGTTGTCTTCGCCCGGCTTCTCCAGCAGCAGAAGCTCCCAGCGCAGACTGTCCACTGCAGCGGGAATCCCGGCCGGAAACGTTTGCTGGTGGGTAAAAAAGAAAAGGGCTGCAACGAGCCCCGGGATTATCCTGATCAAAGCAGCACCTCAAGGTTTAGCGCTGGATACCGGACTGGATCACCCAGGCATCCGGGAAACCCCTGCCGCGCAGCGTATCGCACAACCGCTCCGCCTCTTCCCGGGTCCGGCAGTCGCCCACTTGTACTTTCCAGAGCGGGTGGTAATAGCGCACGTAAACCATGAAAGAGGCCAGGCGCTCCCTGGCGCGGCCGGCGAACCTTTCGGCGTGTTCCTGTTCATTGAAAGCACCGAGCTGTACCCTGTACCCCATGACCGTCTCCGGCGACACCGCGCCCGGCGACGGCACCTCTGCAGGCTCGCGGGCAGGAGTTTCGGCCCGGCCGGCCGGCTCCCGGGGCACTTCCCGTGCAGACAGGCCTTTCAGCAGCATCGAATCGACAAACTCTTCGTATATCCCGGCTTTGACAGCCTCCTCATTAGTCTGGAAGACCCGCTCGTT
>JAFGTO010000273.1 GCA_016934095.1 Candidatus Glassiibacteriota bacterium | reverse complement strand
CGGGTCGGTGATGGGGATGTCGGTAGTCGGTTTGGGGGTGCTGGGCCTGAGCCTGCTTTTTATCATCTACCGGAACACCCTGGGCGATGCGGCGGTCTCGGAAGAGATACGGATGACCGAGCTCATCCTGCCGATCCTCAGCGGTTTCAGCCTGGGTGCCAGCTCGATCGCCCTGTTCGCCCGTGTCGGCGGGGGGATTTATACCAAGGCGGCCGATGTGGGCGCCGACCTGGTGGGCAAGCTCGAGGCCGGGATCCCCGAGGATGACCCGCGCAACCCCGCGGTCATCGCCGATAACGTGGGAGACAATGTCGGCGATGTCGCCGGCATGGGCGCCGACCTCTTCGAGTCCTACGTCGGAGCGATCATCGGCTCGATGGTGCTCGGTGCCACGATCCACCTGGCCTCCGACAACAGTTTCCATATCGATTTCATCCTGCTGCCGCTCATCCTCGCCGCCGTGGGCATAGTCGTGTCGATAATCGGCACTTTCTTCGTGCGCACCCGCGAGGGAGGCAGCCCGCAGGCGGCCCTGAACCTGGGTACTTTCGGCGCGGCCATCGGCATGGCGGTGATCTCATTCTTCGTGATCAATGCGCTGCCGGAGGGCGAGTTCACCATCGGCAACGGCAGCGCCACTTACCAGACGATCAATATCTTCTGGGCCATGATCGCCGGTCTGGTCGCCGGCACGGCCATCGGCCTGATTACCGAATACTACACCTCGGAGTCCAGAGGTCCGGCCCGGGCGATCGCCGCCCAGAGCGAGACCGGGGCGGCGACCAACATAATCGCCGGGCTGGCCACGGGAATGCGTTCCACTGCGGCGCCGGTGGCGGTGCTGGCGGTGGCCGTGATCCTGGCCCACCTGTTTGCCGGACTCTATGGTATCGCCGTCGCCGCTTTCGGCATGCTGGCCACCACCGGCATCCAACTGGCAGTGGATGCTTACGGCCCGATAGCCGACAACGCCGGCGGGATCACCGAGATGGCCGGCCTGGGCAGCGAGGTGCGCCAGCGCACCGACCGCCTGGATGCCGTGGGCAATACCACCGCGGCTATCGGCAAGGGCTTCGCCATCGGCTCGGCCGCCCTGACCGCCCTGGCCCTGTTCAGCGCTTTCCGCACGGTTACGGGCATCGGGGCGCTGGACATCAACAACCCCTTCGTAATGGCCGGGTTGTTTATCGGCGGGATCATGCCGTTTCTCTTCAGCTCGTTCGCCATGTCCGCGGTAGGCAAAGCGGCTTTCGAGATGATCGAAGAAGTCCGCCGCCAGTTCAAGGACATCCCCGGCCTGATGGAGGGCAAAGCCCGGGCGGATTACGCCAGGTGCGTCGATATTTCCGCCAAGGCCGCTATCAAGCGCATGATCGCCCCGGGGATGCTGGCGGTGCTGGTGCCGGTGATTTTCGGCTTCATCAACCTGAACATGCTCGGCGGGATACTTGCCGGGGTTACAGTTACCGGCGTGCTGATGGCCATTTTCATGGCCAATGCCGGAGGGGCCTGGGACAACGCCAAGAAATACATTGAGAGCGGCGCCCACGGCGGCAAAGGCTCTCCCTCCCATAAGGCCGCCGTGGTCGGCGACACGGTGGGCGATCCTTTCAAGGATACTGCCGGGCCCTCGCTCAATATCCTGATCAAGCTGATGAGCGTCATCTCGCTGGTGCTGGCCCCGCTGTTCAAAGTGGTGGCCGGATAGCGGAAGCTGCTCTTCGTACTATGAAGTACCGGACGCCGGGGGCTGGTTCTTCCCACTCCCGGCGTCCCTTCGTTAAACGAGCCGATAGTTTTCCATCCCGCCTGGCCGCTGCCGGCCGGGATTGCATAAAACTTGATATTTTACAATTATTTAAGTAAATTATTTTTTAGCCATTCATATTTCCCAAGATAGAAGCTCTAACCCCCTATCCCTGGAAAACAGGGATCATCAGACCGAAGGGAGCAAGCCTGTGAATAATTACGAAAGCGTGCTCATTCTCGACCCCACCCTTGAGGAATCCGAAGCCCAGGAGAAATTCGACCAGTTGCTCGAGCTTTACAAAGCCGAGGGCGCCGAGGTTCTCGAGACCATCGACTGGGGCAAGCGCAAGCTGGCCTATCCGATCAAGAAAAAAGACAACGGCCTCTACCGTGTGGTGCGTTTCGATGCCGAGCCCTCGGTAATCGGCCGGCTCGAGCGCCGCTTCAGGCTGGACGAGCGGGTCCTGCGCAGCCTGACCGTGCTCTATGTCGAGACCGGTGTCGAAAAGGAAGACACCGCCGAGGATAAAAAAGAACCGCAGTCCGACGACTGAGCCGGAACAACCGCGGCGGGGGGGAATGCACCCCGCGGGCTGTCCCCGGACTGCGGGCGGAGCAGGAGTGTTTCAGCACGTTTCTTTCCAACGTTTACCAATTAACCTGTCAGGAGTGATTGCATATGGTTTCCAGGGGTTTTCGAGGCCTGGGCCTGGGCCATGATAGTCGCAGGAGAACTTGTCTCTTTTGCGAAAACAAGATGAACAACATCGATTACAAGGACGAGAGGCTGCTGTCCAAGTTCATCACCGAGCGGGGCAAGATTATACCCCGGAGGACCAGCGGCGCCTGCGCCAGACATCAGCGTCAGCTTTCGCTGGCAATCAAGCGGGCCCGCTTTCTGGCGCTGCTGCCCTACGTGGGGGGAGAATACCGCGGCTGACACGGCCTGCAGCGACCGTGTTCCGCATCCCCCGGGCGGAGCTCGCAAAGGTGAAAACGGTAGCGGGTACGGGCTTGTTTATCTTAATCGACCGGCGATCAGCGGATTGAAGGCTCCCTGCCACAGGCTGGGGGAATTTTCGATTCCCAAGGTATTTTTTATTATTCATATTTGCCCGCTAGTCAGTTCAGGCCATGGAAAAAGAAAGGTTGCGAACCAGATGGCTGCCCCTGGCGGTTCTGGCGGCAGTTCTGATGATTGAACCCTTTGTGGCGGTCTCGGTCGGCATGGTGCTGGGGCTGTTGCTTTTCAACTTCGACAACCGTCCGGTCTTGCGCAAGGCGGGGCTTGCCCTGTTCGTTCTGCCGGCCCTGGTTTTCGCAAACTGGTACCTGCTGCAGAGCATCTTCGCCCTGGTCGCTTCGGGTGTCTGCGTATGGCTTTTGCGAAGAAACCTGTTCTCCTCGGTTACCTCCATCGCCCTGTTTTCCTGCATGGTCTCCGCCGGCTTGATTGCCGCCGTGCTGCTGGTGGCCGGCCCGGAACTCTGGCAGGGGCTCGAAAACGACATCCGGAGTTTCATGCTGGAAACGATGGGGCGCAACAAGAAACTTGACCCGGAAACCCTGGAGAACCTCCGGGCCAGCACCAACATGATGATCTGGCTGCTTCCCGGCCAGTTCATCCTGATGATGACCGCCTCGATCTTCGGGGCTATCCTGGTCTTCCGGCACTTCGGCGAATTCGACCTCCCGCTGTACCTCGGCTGCCGGCAGTTCCGCTACTACCGGTTCGAGGACAACTGGGTCTGGCTTTTGATCCTGGCGCTGGTACTGCTGCTGGTTTCCCGTCAGGGCTGGATAGGCCGGGTGGGAATTAACACGCTTTACGTGATGGGAGTGCTCTACCTGTTGCGCGGCGTGGCGGTTATGTTCCATTTTATCGCACTGCAGGGCGGCGGACTGCTGCTGAGACTGCTGGTTGTCGCAATCTGTTTCCCGCCTCTGTGCCTGATCCATATGTTTTTCGGGCTGCTCGACACCTGGCTAGACTTTCGTAAAAATGTCACCGCTGTCGGGAAATAGCCGTCAGGCAGGAGATGCAGGCTGAAAGTAAGGAAAATAATCCCTTCGGGATAAAGGAAACACAGGCTGTTTTTTTACACGGTTCATCCGTGTGCTAAACTGTAACTCGACCTTGACAGCATCGTGCTGTAGCAGCCCTGGCGGGGCGACCCGCTAAAAAAGCCTGGAAAGCCCCGGATAAGTAGTCGACGGCGACGGGCAGGCACGAAAACAGCGCCTTGTTGAGGAGGAAAAATGGAAGTCATCCTGCGTTCTGATATTGAAAGGCTGGGCAAGATCGGAGAGGTGGTAAAAGTAGCTGCCGGTTATGCCCGGAATTACCTGATCCCCAAGAATCTCGCCTATCCCGCCAACTCCGGCAATCTCAAACGGATTGAATTCGAGAAGCGCCGGGCCGCCCAGCTTGCCGAGCATGAGCTGGAACAGGCCCGCAAGTACGCCGGGAAACTGGGCGAGCTGTCGCTGACTTTCCAGGTGAAAGTGGGTGAGGAGGACAAGCTGTACGGTTCGGTGGGCGCCGCTGATATCGCCGAGGAGGCAATCAGGCAGGGGTTCGAGCTGGACCGCCGGAAGATAGTGCTCGACGAGCCGATCAAGAAGCTGGGGGTTTACACGGTAGGTGTGCGCCTGCACCCCGAGGTGGTCGCCGAAATCAAGGTCTGGGTGGTCAAAGAGTAGCCTCTTTTGCTGATCGGCCGGGCCGGATTTTTTCGACCTTTTTTCAAGGTCATGGAAAAAGAAAAACCCTGCAGCGGATGCAGGGTTTTTTGTCGCCCTCATCTTTTTTTCGGCGCATCCGGCCGATGGAACTCCTTTGCCGCCCAGTTATCCCGGTCCTCATCCTGTCTCATCAGCGATTGAAAAGCCCTGACCACGCTCTTCGACGACTTGCCCCCGTCGGTTATCGCATTCCTGATCGCATCCAGCTTGTCAGCCGCCGGCTGTTGTTTGCCTTTTTTCTTCCTATCCTTGCCCATTATTCAGTTTGCTCCTGTGCTGTCCGGCTGCAACGGCCGGTTATCCCATGTTCCGGATCAGAAGCCGCGGAACCTGACTGCAACTGTTTATTGACCGTTCGCAGCGGCCTGGCCGGAGCTGGCTTCCACCTCGACGTCTGCGGCTCTCCGGCTCAGCTTGATCATCTGTTCGGCGATAATCTCGGTCTTGTGGTAAGTTTCCCCGCTCTCAGCGTTCCAAGAGCGGGTGCGCAGCCGCCCCTCGATGTAAATCTGGTCGCCTTTACGGATAATCTGGTGGCAGATCTCCGCCAGTCGGTTCCAGGCTACAATGTTGTGCCACTCGGTCTTTTCGTTGCGCACGCCCTCTCGGTCCACCCAGGTCGAGTTGGTCGCCAGCGAAAAAGTGGAGAGTGCATTGCCCTTGTCTGTTTGGCGCAGGTCCGGATCTCGACCGATGTTTCCGATAAGGATTACCTTGTTCAGGTCTCGCTGAGCCATGAAACACTCCGCCGAAAATCGTTCGACTGCTCTAGGTAAATAACTTCCCATCCGCTAGAATGTTCAAGCGTTATCGGCCTTACGCGGTCATGAAAAAGTGGCTGGCAAAATAGGGCTATTACCTATGCATACAGGGGTTAGAAGAGCTTTGCAACGAAAAATATTGAATTTAGGTGTTTTTACTATATTCTATTCACGTACAATTGTCAAGTTTTCATGCTTTTTTTACGATAAATATATTTTTACCCCCGGCCCAGCGGGTAAATACTATTTTGCTTGAAAATACACTATCAGCCTGTATATTTTCACTGTCGGCCCGGTTGTCGATTGCGGCATCGCAGACTCCCCATGAGCAAGCTCAGGGAGAATCTTCGATTCTTGAAGTAATTCTATTTGTTCTGATTCGCTCGCTGACCGGTGCGGCAAGACGCGGGGAATGCGCTCAGGCGGCCAATTCAACAGTTAGCCCGGACAAGGTGCCTTATGAGAAATCTGGAGCTTATCGGCAGAGAAAAGGAACTCAAGATCCTGCGCGATTTGACTGCGGTTTTCCTGGAGAACCGGGAAAGCAGGCAGGCTCTCTGGCTGCATGTGTTCGGCGAGGACGGTATCGGCAAGACACGTCTGCTGGAAGAGCTGGTCCTCAGCATCCAGGCGCTGTCGGATTTCCATATTTTTACCAACCGCTATTCACCGCCGGTGGGTTATCCGTTCGGGGCCGCCGCAATGGCGGTCTCTCATGACTTTGAGATTGCCCTCTGGGAGAGCGAATACACCAAAAAGGAGAAGCTGGAATCCCACCTTGCGCTGCTGGGTCGTTTCAGGCTGCCGCCCGAGCTTCTGCAGATCGACAGGACCCTTCCGGTGCTCGGCCGCCTGGTGGGAATAGACTACCCTGCGAAAACCGGTGGACGGTCCATGCGCCGGGGCCAGGGTAAGCTGAATATTTTCGCCGCGGTCGGACGGTATTTGGCGGCCCTGAGGCATGGCCGCCGGGGGCCGGGCTCTCCGGAGCCTGTCCTGCTGTGGTTCGAGGACCTCGACCGCATGGACCGTCTCTCGCTGGAGCTGCTGGTCCACCTGGTGCAGAAAAAAGATGCCTTATGGCCCCTGGTTCTGATCACGAGCAGCCGCTCATCAATCGCTTCGGAGCTGGCTTACCTGCCGGAATTCAACCAGTTCTCCCTGGGCTCGCTGTCGAGGCTGTCCCGCAAGAAAATAATTCAGGCTCTCGAAGCCGCGTCGCCCTCCTCCCGCCTGAGCTCGCAGCTTCAGCAACTGCTGATCGAGGGCACCCCGGGCAATGCACGGCTGCTTTGCGAGGCCTACCGCCTGCTGTCTTCAATCACCGGCCGGGACAGCCGGCAGGAAACCAGGAGCGGGCTGATCGGCGCACTGGAGGCCAAGACCCGCGCCCTTGATACCCTGGACCTGAACTCCGTGATCCACGAGCGCCTGGACCGGCTGGAGCACCGGATGCGGGCGATCCTCCAGTCGGTTGCCCTGCTGGGGCCTTACTCCTCGCTGGAGCTGCTGGCAAGCATGCTTTCCAGGATCGGATATCCGCTCGACGACCTGGAAGACAGGCTGGACCGCCTGGCGGCCGAGGGCTTTCTCCGGGACGGTGCAGGACGGGAAACCGGCCGTACCATCTGCCTGAGCTATCCGCTGCTCGCCGAGCTGCTGACCGAATCGGTCCCCGGCGACCGCCTCACCGGGATGCACCAGCAGGCGGCGGAACTTCTCTGGCAGTCGATGGAAGAGAATGACCATGATTATGTCTTCGCTGTCGGCGAGCACCTGACAGATGCTTATTTCCTGAAAGAGGACTGGGCAGTCGAGGCGATCACCCGCTGCGGCGACCGTCTCTACAGCTTCGAGGACTATGCCGGTGCGGCCAGGGCCTATGACGAGGCCGCGGCCCGCCAGGGGCTCGAGTGCGCCGAAGAGGGAACGGTTCTTTCAGCACAGAAATGCGAAAGCTTTACCATGCTGATGATCAAGGCCGGCAAGGCCCGGCTGGGGGACGGACGCGACAAGGAGGCCTTTTCCGCCCTGACAGCCGCGCTCCAGATCGCCAGCAGCCGAGGCCTGGTCTGTCCGCAGGTCGAGGCCTGCCTCGAGCTGGGGGAAATCATGGTCCAGCGCGGAGACTGGTCCGGCGCCGAGCGGTTCTATGAACAGGGGCACCAGACTGCGGTCTCGGCAGGTGAGCTCGACCTGGCCGCGGCCTGCCTGATCGCTCTCGGTACGGTGGAGATCCGGCGGGAGGATTTTACCCGGGCGGAGACTTTCCTTAAGCAGGCCCTCGAGCTGGGCCGGGAGGCCGGGCCGGCCGAGCAGAGGCTCGATGCCCTGCTCAACCTCGGCTATATTTACCAGTGTACCGGCAGCCTGGAACAGGCGGAGAGTTTTTACGGCCAGGTGCTGGAAACTGCCCGTGTGCAGGAGGATGAGACCGCCGCAGTAACCGCCCTGAGCAACCTGGGCCGGATAAAATACGAGCAGGAAAACATCGATGAAGCCCTGGACTTTTTCCACCGGGCCCTCGAGCGGCTGCGCGCCTCCGCCGATATTCAGCAAATCGGCAATTGGCTGGGCTATATCGGCAGCATCTACTTCTCGACTGAAGAATTCGAGACCGCCATCGACTACTACCACCAGGCGCTGTGCCTGGCGGAAAGAAGCGGCCAGACGCGCAACCAGGGTGTCTGGCTGGCCAACCTGGGCAATGCCTACTACGAGATCAAGGAAGTCAGCAAGGCTCTGGAATATTACCTGCAGGCCCTGGAGCTGGCCAGGGAGGAGCAGGATTATTCCTATGTCTGTACCCTGCTCAGCACGATCGGGGTCTACTACTACAACCTCAGGCAGTACGACCGGGCCTGGCACTATTTCAAGGACAGCCTGAGCATCGCCATGGAAATCGGCAACCTGCCGATCTCCGTGCAGAACATACTCTACCGGGGATCGATCCTGGCCGCCCGCGGCGATGAAAAGGCCGCCCTGAGCACACTGGCTGAGGGCGAAGCCCTGGCCTCGGAGCACAACATGGCGGACCATCAGGCCGTGGCCCAGCTCTTCCGGGGACATATCGCGCTTCAAGCCTCAGACCCCAAGTCCGCCCGCGCCCACTGCGAGAAGGCCGCCGGAATTGCCGCCGGCACCGGTAACCGCAAGCTTATCGCCGAGATCGAGCGGGCCATCGCAGCCTGCTCGAAAACCGAACGGGAAGAACAGGCCGGGTCTCCCTCCGCCGGGGCCCCGTCCGCGGCAAAGGCTGAAAGAAAAAATAAAAAGGGCAGGGAAAAAAAGAAGCAGAGCCGATAAGCTGCCGGCTTGACCCGGGAGGAAACTATTCCAGACAACGAGCTCACAGCCAAAGAGTTAAGACAGCGGCTGAAAGAACAAATCCAGCAGGTGGGTGAATGCCTGGAAAGGGAGGTCCTGCCCCTGGCCGGGGACGGACCGGCCGGGACCGGTGGGGAATTCGAGAATTCCGGGTTCATGCGCCAGTGCAAGGACCATGCCGACAGGGTCTTCGAGCTGCTCGACCTGACACGCGACCTGAGCGAGGCCCGCCTGTTGGTACTGGATAACGGCACCGGCCACCTGCCACGCAGGCTGGCTGACTGGGATACGGACGTGGTGGCGGTGGAGCTGACCGAAAAACTGAAAAAAAGCGCCACCCTGCTTAACAGCTACCCCAGCATTATCTACCGCAAAACAAACCCTTTCATTCTTTCCCAGGAATTCGACCTGGTTCTCGACAGCGGTATCCTCAGCTATTTCCACCCGGAAATCGTCAAGTATTTCCTGCCCCGGCTGGCCCGCTTCTCCCGTCGAAAAATGATCCTGGGTTTCAGGACTGCCCGTCCCTGGCGCCTGCGCCTGTTGACCGGCATCTTTCACCGGGAGAACGACTGCACCCACCTGGATGAGTTCCGTTTCAGCCCGGTCGAGGTCGACGAGCTGATCGAGACTTCCTGCAACATGCTGCTGACCGAGCGGAATGTCAGCGGGACGAGCCTCTTGATCAAGGCCCTTAGAAAACCCCATTCAGTCGGTTCTGGCCGCTCCGATCCCGGCTGAAATAGTTCCTGGTCACACTCACCACCACTCCGCTGAGCAGTAGGAGCCCCACCAGGTTGGGCACGGCCATCAGGCCGTTCATCACATCCGAGACCAGCCATACCGTGTTGAGCTCGGTTACCGAGCCCACCACCACCATCACGGTAAACAGGGCGCGGTACGGTATGACAGAGCGCTCTCCCAGCAGGAACTCCAGCGACTTTTCACCGTAATACGACCAGCCCAGTACGGTTGAATAACCGAAAAGGACCAGGCCCACGGCCACGATTATGCCGCCCAGTTCCCCTGGCATCGCGCTGTTGAAACTCAGGGCGGTCAGCTTGGCGCCGGTGACCTGGGCTCCGAACTCATCCACGGCTTTCCAGGAATCGGTGAGGATGATGCACAGCCCGGTCAGGGTGCAGACCACGATG
>JAFGTO010000272.1 GCA_016934095.1 Candidatus Glassiibacteriota bacterium | reverse complement strand
TCCCTGAGGTTCGAGGGCTCGGCCGGGGCGGCCCCGGCGACCTTGCGGTAGAATTCATCCCAGACCGGGCGCGGCCCTCCGCGGATGTCCTCGACAAAGTTGGTGGCCACCTCGATGGCGCCCCTGGTCTCCGACCAGTCGTAGCCGCCGCTGTCGTCCACGGAAGGGGCAGCAGAGGAGGCCCAGCGGAAGAGCTCCGGGTGGGACAGGGCGGCCACGGCGAAGAGGTCGGCAATGTTGAAAGTCTCATCTGCGGGCCAGCGGTTGCCGGCGACCAGGTAATGGAGGTAGTCGGCCAGCGGGCTGACACCCCGCAGCGCGGCGGCGCTGATATACCTGGTGGTGATCATCAGGTTGTTGCCGCAGGGTATGTTCTTGAGCTTCACCCCGGAGCCGAAAAGGACCCTTTGCGCCTCGAGGTCGGTGATACTGTTATGCTCTCCGCCCTTGCCGTGCGGCCAGTCCACCCCGCCGAGCCAGGCGAAAGCGACCCGGTCGCGGAGCGAGGGGTCGAGCAGGATGGCCGAGGCCAGGTTGGTGGCGCAGCCGATGCCGAGCACTGTCAGGGGGCGCTTGTCCGGGACCTTCGAGCGCTCGATGATAAAGCGGGCGGCCGGGCTGTCCACAGGCTTGCCGGGTCCGGGCAGGGGGCCGGGGGCGCCGCGCAGAACCGGGATGCCGCCTTTACCGGCCAGGGCCAGGATGTTGTGGATCTCCAGGAAATTGGTCTCGAGAGTACCGGGACCATTGTGCACCGCGGTAAAACCCTCAACCTCGAAAAACTCGGGGCTGAGCAGGGCATAGGCGATGGCGTGCTGGTCGTCCCGCTCGCAGGCGGCATCCGTGTCGATGATGATCCTCAGCGGCTCAGCCGGGTGGAGGGGCATGGCCTGCAGCAGCAGGAGAAGGGCCAGGGCCGCGGCCTGCATGAGAAAAGGACGGGTCTCGATCGGTTGATTCACCTTGTGCATGGTCGCACTCCGCAGGTAAGAGAATTGTATCCGTGGAATGGGTGGGAAGCATAGCAATCGCATTATCTCTGGCTTGCTGCGGGGAATCTTCAAAGATCCCAATTCATGCTCTGTTGATAATGCTGCACGGGAGACGTCTGTCTCAGGCCAGGGCA
Source organism: Candidatus Glassiibacteriota bacterium (assembly GCA_016934095.1). Taxonomy (GTDB): domain Bacteria; phylum Gemmatimonadota; class Glassbacteria; order GWA2-58-10; family GWA2-58-10; genus JAFGTO01. Next base: position 1,988 of record JAFGTO010000272.1, on the reverse strand, counting down.
TGTTTTTCAGCCCAGGGGCCGGTTTTAACCTCCCTGATCATCGTTTTTTCCAGCTTGTCCCTGGCTGATTGAAGACTCTCCGCAGTAAGCTGCGGAGAATCTTCGATTGTCAATGTTTTTCTGATTATTTATATTCGCTCGCTTGGCCTCTGCGGCAAGCCGCGAGGCATGCGCTCGCTGTTCAATTCAAGGTCGAAACGGGTTTGCAGGTTCAACCAGAATTCTTCCGAAGTACTGAAATACCTGGAAAGGCGCAAGGCGGTGTCAGCCGAAATACGCCTCTTGCCGTGGACTATTACGTTTATTCGCCTTGGCGGTACGTTTAAATCACGGCCGAGCCGGTTTTGGCTTATTCCCAGGGGATGCATGAATTCATTGAATAAAATCTCACCCGGGTGAACCGGAGGCAACTTTTTTGCAGTCATGATATCCCTCCTGAATACGCCTTTTTAGAATAAATCATCCGGGTGAGAAAAAGCACCGGGGAAGTGCCCTCTATCGGGATCAATCAACAGCCTGCATCTTTCAGAACTGGCCGAAACGCTCCCACCAGAGGTCCTCGCCGCTGGGATACTTTTCCACGTCCTCTTTGCGGAAAGAGTACTGGAAATTGTTGCAGTAGCTCATCAGCGTGTGGTAGGCACCGTTCAACTGCTGCTGCATGCGGTGGCACCTCTCGGGGTCTTCCCGGCAGCGGTCCGGGTGCCACTGCTTGGACAGCTCGCGGTACTTTTCCTTGATCTGGTTGATCGTGGCGATTTCTGGAAGATCGAGCGTCTTCCTGGCCTGCTCCAGTTGTTCGAACAGGCTTTTACCACCGGGACGGGGCATGGTTGTCCTCAGGGGGCAGTTGATACCCGACAGGTTGTTCTGTGGACAGAGAAGGTTTTAAACCGTCTCAGGGGCACAGTGTACCGTGCCCCTGAGATACCGGCCGGGTCAGAGCTCCTTGAGCATGATCTTGCGGAACCTGACCTTGTTGCCCTCGCCCCAGGACTCTCCGGGGTGCACCTGGATGCCGAAGACTCCGGATTCAGGCACCTTGGGTTTATCATCCACCAGGTTGTCCGTGTAGTCCATGACCAGGTGGCCGTTGAGCCAGACCAGGATGCGCGGCGGCTGTCCCTCGATCCTGGTGCGGACAGCATTGTACTGGCCGTCTTTCCAGAGGTACTTGCCGATTTCGCAGTGCTGGGCGAACCCGCCCGCTCTAGGCACGTAGACCGCCCCTACCTCACCCTCCGGGCGGTAGTCGATGGTGATCTGGTAGCTGAGCACATCGGGCTGCACGCGCAGGAAAAGGCCGGAGTCCAGCGGGTAGTCGCACCTGACTTCAGCGTAGACCTCGTAGTTGGAGTAGCTTTTCTCGGTTACCAGCAGCCCGCCCTCGCCCTCAGGGTACTGGTCTCCGGTGATAGCACCATCGATCACCTGCCAGTCGCCCTTATCTCCGCTGTACTCGGTCAGCTTGCGCCAGCCGTTGAGGGTCTTGCCATCGAACAGGGAGACAAAACCCTCGAGGCAAAGCTCGTCCATGGCTTTTCCCTGCTCGGAGCGGGCAGCAGAAGCGGTTTCTTCTTTGGTGGCTTCGATTTGTACGCAGCCGAGCAAGAAGGCAAGAGACAGGATGAAGAACAGAGATTTTTTCATCTTTCCGCACTCCCTGGTGAAAATTAATAGAAGAGAAGCAAGGTTGGAATGTATAGGTTCAATGTATCGGCCGCCGGGAGATCATCGGTGTGCCTGCAGTCCCAGGCGAAACCGGCATTTCAGCCCAGGGCCACGTCCAGGGTCATCATGATCGCGAACCCGGCCATGGCGCCCAGGGTGGCATAATCGGAGTTCCCGGTGCGCTGGGATTCCGGGATCAGCTCTTCCACCACCACGAAGATCATCGCACCGGCGGCGAAGGCCAGGGCATAGGGCAGGAGAGCCTCCATCGAGAGCACCATCCAGGCGCCGATCAAGCCGGCGGCCGGCTCGACCAT
>JAFGTO010000271.1 GCA_016934095.1 Candidatus Glassiibacteriota bacterium | reverse complement strand
GCCATCGGCAACTCGCCCCTGGTCAAGACCGCCCTGCACGGCGCAGACCCCAACTGGGGAAGGATCATCTGCGCAGCCGGCTACAGCGGCGTGCCGGTAGACCCTGATCGCATCGACATCTATTTCGGCACGCTGCAGGCCGCCTCGGCCGGGGTCTTTGCCGGGGCCGCCCAGGACAAGCTGGTCCGGGAGCTGAAAAAAAAGGAGCTCACCCTGACCGTGGACCTTAACCAGGGTGCGCAGGAGTGTGTCTTCTGGACCTGTGATTTCTCTTACGACTACGTGCGCATCAACGCGCTCTACCATACCTAGAGGGGCGTTGAAACAAGCCTCGACGCCCCGAAGTGAATTTTATAACCATTAAAAAATGGAGACGCAGATATGACGGATCATCGCAAGCTTTTCATTCCCGGGCCCACCGAGGTCCTGCCCGAGGTGCGCGCCGAGCTCAGCCGCCCGATGATCGGCCACCGTTTCCCCGAATGCGCTGAGCTGATCGGCTCGATCATCCCGCTGGTCCAGCACATGCTCTACACCAAGAACATGATCTATCTCTCCACCAGCAGCGGCACCGGCTTGATGGAAGCGGCCGTGCGCAACTGTGTCAGGGAAACCTGCCTGTGTTTTGTCAACGGGGCTTTCAGCAAGCGTTTCATGCAGATCGCCGAGTCCAACGGCAAGAAGACAATACCGGTGGAGATCGACTGGGGCAAAGGCTTTTCCGCGCGTATGGTGGAGCAGGCCCTGGAACAGCACGAGGTGGATGCGATTGCCCTGGTGCACAACGAGACCTCCACTGCGGCGATGAGCGACATCTACGGGATCGCCGGGGTGATGAAGAAACACCCGGAAGTGAGCTTCCTGGTCGACATGGTCAGCTCCATGGCCGGGGTCAAGCTGGAGATAGACGAGCTGGGAGTGGATGTGGCCCTGGCCAGCGGACAGAAAGCCCTCGCCCTGCCGCCGGGGATCGCCGTGGCCGCGATCAGCGGGCGCGCCTTGGAAAAAGCCCGCACTGTCCAGAACCGCGGCTTCTATTTCGACTTCCTCAATGTCGAGAAGAACTACGCCAAGAACCAGACCCATATCACGCCGACCATCCCGCACCTCTACGCCATGAAAAAGCAGATGGAGCTGATTATCGACGAGGGGTTGGAAAACCGCTGGCAGCGCCACCATCAGATGGCCGAAAGGGTCCGCGCCTGGGCCGGAGAGCACTTCGAGGTCTTTACCGAGGAAGGCTACCGCTCGGAGACCCTCACCTGTATCACGAACACCAGGAATATCAACATCTCCGAGATGAACAAGAAGCTGGCCGAGAGAGGCATGGTCCTGGGCAACGGCTACGGCCAGCTCAAGGACAAGACCTTCCGTATCGCCCACATGGGTGAGCTGACCCTGGCCGATATCGAGGAGCTGCTGGGGGCGATAGATGAAATTCTCGGGCATTAGACCCGGGCTCTGAAAGATTGCAGATGTCAACCGGCGGATACCCCCTCCCGGGCAGTCAGGCACTAAACTTGCACTCGGGGGGTATCCGCTGTTATTTTATCGGCCTGGAGATTTCGACCCAGGGAGAATAACTATGGCTGAGATCGGCAGCATCGGTTTTATCGGCGCCGGCAAAATGGGCTCCGCCCTGATCAGTGGTGTCCTCAGGGCCGGGATGGTCAAACCGGCGGAGGTCTTTTTCGCCGAGACCGACGAGGGAGCGCTCAGGCGCTGCCGCAAAAAGCATGGTATCGAGGCCGTTTCCACCGGAAGTCTTGCCGAGCGCTGCCGGGTGGTGGTGCTGTGTGTCAAGCCCCCGGTGGTGCTCCCGGTCATCCGTCAGCTCGCGGGAGCACTCGGGCCCGGCAAACTGGTTGTCTCGGTGGCCGCCGGCATAACCACCGGCGCGATCGAGGCGGAGCTTGCTCCGGGAGTGGCGGTGGTGCGCGCCATGCCTAATATCGCCGCCACGGTGGCCGCCTCGGCCACTGCTGTCGCCGCCGGCGCCACGGCCGGCAGGGAGGACCTCGAGCTGGCCGCAAGGCTGCTCTCCTCGGTGGGGCTGGTAGTGGAGCTTCCCGAGGCCCTCCTCGATGCAGCGACCGGGCTTGCGGGCAGCGGGCCGGCTTATGTCTTCCTCTTTACCGAGGCGCTGATCAGCGGCGCACTCAAGGTGGGTCTGCCTTACCACGAGGCGCGGGCCCTGGCCGTGCAGACTCTCAAGGGCGCAGCGGCCATGCTCGAGGCGGACCCGGAATCGCACCCGGCCATCCTGCGCGATGCGGTTACCACCCCTGGAGGAACTACTATCGCCGCCCTGCACGAGCTCGAACAAAAGGGCTTCCGCGATGCGGTGATCAGCGCGGTCGAAGCCGCCGCCGAGCGCTCCCGCGAGCTGGGCGGCGCAGGAAAAAAATAATCCAGGCCCGAGGCGCTTTCCGCTGCCGGTTAAGGAGGATTAATGTCTGAGAAGCTCAAGGTGGGGCTGCTGGGTTATGGCACTATCGGCTCTGGGGTGATCAAGCTGTTGACTGGCTCCGGCCTGGACATAGCCGGGGAAGTGGAGCTGGTTAAGGTCGCCGATATCGACCTCGGGCGCAAGCGCGAGGTCGAAGTGGACCCGAAGCTGCTGACCACCGATACCGAGTCCGTGGTCAGGGACCCGGAGATAAATGTAATCATCGAGCTCATCGGCGGTATCGGTGCGGCTAAAAAATACGTGGAGATGGCCCTGGAGCTGGGCAAGGATGTAATCACCGCCAACAAGTACCTGATGTCGGCCCACGGGGACGAGCTGTTCAAGCTGGCGGCAAAGAGCGGGGCGAGCCTTCTTTTCGAAGCCAGCGTGGCCGGCGGCATGCCGATTATCAAGATCCTGCGCGAAGAGCTCTCTGCGGATGAAATCTATTCGATTAATGCCATCCTCAACGGGACCTGCAACTATATCCTGACCCGCATGGAACAACAGCCCGGACTGAGCTGCAAACAAGCCGTGGCCGAGGCGCAGGCCAGGGGTTTCGCCGAGGCGGACCCCACCCTGGATATCAGCGGCATGGACACCGCCCAAAAGCTTTCCATCCTGGTGCGCAAGGCTTTCCGCACCCGTGTCCTGCCGGAAGAGATCGATGTCAACGGGATCACCGAGCTCGCCAATGTCGATGTCCGGACAGCCGGGGAGATGAGGTACCGGATCAAGCTTATCGCCCGGGCCAGCAAGGAACAAGGAAAGCTGACAGTCTGGGTGGGGCCTGCGCTGATCCCTGCAGACTCGATCATGGCTCAGGTCAAGAACGAGTTCAACGCCGTGATGATAAACAGTATGGCCCATCACGAGCACACTTATATCGGCAAGGGGGCGGGGATGATGCCGACCGCGGGCGCGGTAGTAAGCGACCTGTACGCCCTGCTGAGCAAAGGCAGGATCCGCACCTGTTTCGCCGAGCCGCGGCTGGACCTGCCGGTATTGAACCGCGACCAGGTGAGCTGCAGGTTTTATCTGCGCCTTACCGTAGTCGACCAGCCCGGAGTGCTGGCCACGGTCAGTAAAGCCCTGGCAGAGCGCAAAATCAGCATCGCCTCTGTCCTGCAAAAAGAAACCGGTGAAGCCCCGGAGCGCGGAGTGCCCCTGCTGATCACCACCCACGAGACCACCGTGGGACGGATCGCGGATGCAGTGCGCACCATCGACGCCGACCCGATTACCCTGGAGCCGGCACGCATCCTGCGGATCATGGACGTACTCTAGTAGCGCGTTGAAATATTTAGGAGTTAGGGTATAAAGGCTGTCAAGGGCCGTTTCCACTCTTAGAGCAACAATATGCGGCAAGGAAGCCTTAATTGCATAACATATAGAAAGTTTTACAGTTACACTGGAAACTGCTTGTCTTGCCCTTGACAGCCCATGAAGCAACAAATTTAATCATGGGACGTTGATGTCTTCTTTCAACGCCCCTTTAGCCTGCGCTTTCCGAACCCGCGCGGGTCGGCTTGCGAAGGGCATGGTGAAGGCGGTTGGCTGGGCCTGTAAAAGCTGGCATACCCTACCCAGGAGGAACCTGAATGTACGAGCCGAGAATGAGAACCAAAAGCATGGAAAGGTTCGTCTGCAGCAAAGAACCACCCAACCGCTCCGAGTCCCTGCTGCGGGACAGCGCCAAGCGCCTCGGCATATCCAACGCCGCGCTCGAACAGATCGAGAAGCCCTACACCTTTATCTATCAGCGGCTCCCGGTGGAGGTCGAGGGCGAGGTTATCAATATCAGCTCGGGTATCGTGCTTCACAACCGGGCCCGGGGACCATACAAGGGTGGCATACGAATAGCCTCGGACGTGAATATCTGGGAGACTAACGAGCTGGCCCGGCTGATGACCCTGAAAACCGCCTTGGCCGACCTGGAGCTCGGCGGCGGCAAAACCGGCATCAGAGTGGACTTCGAAAAAATCTACGGCATGTTCAAGGACAGGTTCAAGCTCGGCTTTTACCCTTTTTGCGACATGCTCAAAGACCATATCATGAAAGAGTTTGTCGACCATTTTGTCGAGCGCGGACTGGTCCGCATCTACATCCCGGCACCGGACATGGGGAGCTCGGGCAGGGAAATGATGCTTTTTTACAACAGGACCCACGACCCGGCAGTGGTCACCGCCAAGCCCGAGGGCATCGAGGGCTGGCTGCCGGGCCGCCACGAGGCCACGGGTTTCGGCACGGCTTACGCGATCCTCAAATACCTGGAACATATCGGGAAAGACCCCTCGGAGATTACCGTGGCCATCCAGGGGTTCGGCAACGTGGGCTCCCATACGGCATACTATCTGAACGATTATGGCTGCAAGGTCCTGGCAGTGACCGATTTTTACGGCGGGGTGTGCCACGAAGAGGGTATCGACGTGAACGAATTGATGGATTACGCCCGCGAAAACCGTACTGTCAAGGGTTACGATGACAAGCACACCATAGATAACGACACCATGTTCCGCATGCCGGTCGACATCCTGGTGCCCGCCGCCAGCGGCCACGTGATCGGCAAGGAAAACTGCGGCGAGCTGGGGGTGCGCCTGCTCGTGGCCGAGGCCGCCAACATGCCGGTTTCCTACGAGGCGTTCCTCGAGCTGAAAGAAAGAGGCATCGATCTGCTCCCGGACAACTATGTCAACTCCGGGGGCGTGATCGCCTCGGACCTCGAATACAGGCAGGGACTGGGAGGCACGCGCTACAGCCGTACGCAGGTGTTCGACCACCTGCGCGGCCGCTTCGACGAGATGTTCGGAAACATGCTGGAGATCAAAGACCGGGCGGGAAGCTTTACCCAGGCTGCCTGCGATATCGCGCTCAGGAGGATCTATCTGGCCATGAAAACCAGGAGCCTGATTTGAGCGCGGCAGCCGCGCCGCCTTTAAAGGCTGAATCTGAGCGGTCCCGGCCATGCACGGCCGGGACCGCTTTTTTTAGTGCGCCCGGCAGGGCGCACCCACTTGGAGGTTAAAGTCCTTTACAGGCCCGACAGGGGGAACTGTTAGCCGGACGG
>JAFGTO010000270.1 GCA_016934095.1 Candidatus Glassiibacteriota bacterium | reverse complement strand
CAGTTCAAGCATTGTTTTCGGATAATCCTCCATGAACAGGAATACTATATGTAGTATGTACCGTAGTCAAGTGCATAGCCCTATAAATATTTACATCTTTTCTAAAATGTTACGATCGATAAAAATACTATTAAAAACAGTCTACAAAACTTAATATTCGATTTTAAAAATTGAACCTTATAAAAAATGCTTCTTTTATGTCGAGAGAACAATTTTTGTCCTTTCCATCTTGTATCGTGAAATTATCATTGTTTAAAAATAAAAGATTTCATAAGGTAAATCAATATTTATTTTGGTCTAAAAAAGAATAAAATGAATATACTCCCATAGATCATAATATGTAGTAAAATGTCAAGGACAGTCAACATTTCAATTTTGCAATCAGGAATAGGGTTTCTTCAAAATCTTCCTGCTAACTGCTATTTAAACAATTCTAATCTTACATGCCTTTTATGCCTGCTAACTTTCGCATCAAACTATAATAGTTTCTTAAGCTGATTGAGCAACGACCAATAAAGGATAGAATAAAAAATTCGTTTACTCCAGATACTAAAAAATACAAGTATGTTGTAACGCAACCCGGTTTCCAGTGCTCTAATAATCGTCAGGACCTTTGGTGTCTATTATTCTTTATGCCATTCCCTGAAGCCCCTGCTAGTCTCTCTTGGAGCCCGTGGTCTCGGCACCGATGAACTCGCCCAGCCGGCAGTATCTCCCGTAGAGCGCGTCGTATCGAGCGCCCCTGGAGTGGTCCGGCACGTACTCTTTCTCGAACCCGCCGCCCATGGCCTCCTGGGCCTGCCCGACATTCTCATAAGCTCCGCCCACCGTGGCCGCGAACATCGCCACCCCCAGTGTGCCCAGTGTGGTGGGGCCTTTGTGCCCCCGTGCCTTTGCCCCTTTGTGCTTAGATAAACATTCCGACCCCGGCATTATAAAATGACACGGCCGCCCCGTGGCCCTACCTGTTTTTTTCCTCTTCCTCCCAGGCCGCCTCAGGCGCCGAGAGGCCCTCGTGGTTCCAGTAGCCGGGCTCGTGCGAGCGCCAGCGCCGGTCAGCTTTCACTTCCAGGCTGAAAAACGGGTCCGCGGTCTTTTGCAGGTGCTCCTGCAGGAGGTCCCGGTGCCCGGCCAGGGCTGCGGCGTATGACTGCTCCGGGGCCAGGTTGCGCTTCTCGCCGGGGTCGCTTGCCAGGTCGTACAGCTCCTCTCCATCGCCCTCCAGGTACCGGGTGTACTTGTACCTGTCGGTGCGGATCATCCGGCCCGGGCTGACAGTGTAGCCCCACTCGGTCTGCCACTCTCCGGCCACGTATTCCGGAGCTTTCCCGGGGTTGTCTCCGCGCACCCAGGGCAGCAGGCTGGTCCCCTGCAGGCCGCCGGGCACGGCCAGGCCGGCATAGTCGCAGAGGGTAGGCAGCAGGTCCAGCAGGCTGACCAGCGGCTCCCCGACCAGCCTGCCTCGCCCCCCGACACCGGGGCCGGCCAGGATAAAGGGCACCCGGCTGGTCTCCTCGTAGAAGCTCACCTGCTTGGTCACCATGCGGTGCGAGGCCATGCTGTCCCCGTGGTCCGCGAAAAAGACCACCAGGGTGTTTTCGCCCTGCGGGGTCGAGTAGAGGGCCTGCAGGATCTCGCCGACAAGGGTGTCCGCCATCTCCAGGTAGTGGTAGTAGGCGGCCAGGTAGTGGCGGTAGTTGGTCTCGCTCCACTTGGCCGCCTGCTGCAGGCGGCGGTGGCTGCAGCAGAGGTACTGGATTGGCAGGGGCCGGCTCGCCAGGTCGTCGATCTCGAAATTATCCGGCAGCGGGGGGAGCTCTCCGGGGACCGGCAAGTCCCTGTGGACTCCCACGTTATGCCCCACCCAGCCGCAGATGTTGTGCGGGTTGTTCAGCGAGGCCACGGCCAGGAAAGGCTTTTGGTGCGGCCCTTTGAGGAACTCCACGCACTTCCGGGCGGCGGCCGGGTCCTGCCTGGAGTCGTTGTTCACCGGCCAGGCCTCGGGGGCCTCCAGCTCGACTTCCTCCGGCTCCACCAGCCTGAACCCCCTGAGTGCGCCGGCATCGTGCTGCTTGCCGAAATTGACAGTCTCGTAGCCTGCGGCGGAAAAGACCGCCCCGAGGGTGGGCATGCTCAACGGGATAATGGGCACCGGGTAGTTTAGCCCGTTCGAGTCCACCCCGGTCTCGTGCGGCAGGCGGCCGGTCCAGAAAGAGGCCCGCGAGGGCTGGCAGAGCGGGCAGTTGGTGTACGACCTGGAGAACCTGACCCCCCCGGCGGCCAGTGAGTCGATGTTGGGGGTCGAGGCCCACCGGTCGCCGTAGGCTCCCACGGCGCGCTGGGCGAGCTGGTCGCTGATAATGACCAGGATGTTCGGGCGCTCCGGGGGCCGGGCGGCCTGCTGCCCGGCGGCCCTGGCCGCCAGCGCCAGGGACATCCCGCCGGCGGCCGCAAAAAACTCCCTCCGGCTGGGGTATCGGGTTGTCAGGGGTCTGTTCTTTGCCATCGGGCAGTCTCCTTTTTCCAGGCAATTATTATCGTTCGAGCTCGCGGATCACCTGGTTCACCACGGCCCGGGCCTCGCCCACGAATGGAATGCGGTCGCAGGACTCGAGGGTGGTGGCCTCGGCCACCGCCCGGCGCAGCCTGTCGCGCAGGTCTTCGCGCCCGGCCGCCCCGGCTTTCTCCCAGGCGATCCGCAGGGCCTCGTAGTCCTGCACTCCCTGGCGGAAGAGCTCCCAGCGCATGCCATCCAGCGGGCCCTCCCGCCCGGGATAGACGAAATACATGTCGCCGGAGTGCCACTTGTAGTTCGGCTGGGTCCAGACATCTTCGGGGTAGGCGCAGACCGCCCAGCGCAGGTAGCCGCTTAGGCCCCATTTCCAGGAGAGCCAGGGCAGCAGGCGGCACTCCCGGAGCTGGGAAAAGAGGAAGACATTGGGGTAATGGGGGGTGCAGGCGGTGTAGAAGCTGATCAGACGGCCCTCAGAGCGCATCATCTCGATCAGCGGCCGGTGCTCTTCCAGGGCCGCCTCGCTGCCCAGGTCGCTGTAGTGCAGGATCACTTCATCCGAGCGCTTTTGCTCGCTGCCGGGGTACCCCCCGGCGATCGACACCTTGAACTCCGGCGCAGTCCTGACCAGGAAGTCGTAGATCACCCGCATTTCTTTCTCGGGCTTCTCATCGAACGCCAGGTAGGCTTTCTCGAACCAGCCCTTGTCTTTGAGGTGCCTGCGAAACCCGGGCAGGAAAGCCGACCAGGCCTCGCGCCAGAGGTCATCCCCCAGGGTGAGGTCCAGGGTGCGGAAGAGGCCCTCGCCGGTGTCCAGGTAGCGGATGTCGGCGTTGAGGTTGATCCAGGGTCCCTCGACCATGGAGAAGCAGTCTATCTTCCGGTCCACTCCGGCATCCATCATCAGGGCCACGTAGCGGTCGAAGACGGTGAAGTCCCAGGAGAACCTCTCGGCCCGGCCTCCGGTGAACTCGCCGGGGTATTTCCACTGGACCATGGCCTCGAAAGGATAGCCGGTCTGGCTCCCCCAGGGGTCGTAGACAATGCTGGTGGTGATCACATCCATGCCGTGTTCGGCGAAGTTCCGGGCATAGCGCCCCAGCAGGTCCCAGTGCTTTTCGCTCCAGTGCTCCACCCGGTGGGCCCGGGCCACGCCGCTGGGGTCCTGCCAGATGTTGAGGTAGAAAGCCCAGTCCCGCGGCTCCGGCAGCACGGCGGGCAGCACCTCGAGTTCCAGGCTGAAAATTTCCTGCTGCCCGGAAGGGGCGCTGACAGTCAGTCGCCCGGTATAGCTGCCGGCAGGCGTTTCGGGCGGCAGCTTGACAGTCAGCCACAGCGGCAGGGCCACGTTGGCGCTCAGGTCCACCGGGCCGGCCTCGAGCAGGGGGTCGGCGCTCAGACTCATGGTCTCATCCACCGGCAGGTAGGCCCCGTAGCGCACCCTGCACCGCCCCGCCTCGATCACTTGTCCCGCAGGGCCGGAAAACCCGGACACCTCTGCGCCCAGGCCTTTTATCTCCACCGTGCTCTTGACCACCACCTCGGCCGAGAGCACCTCGCCGGCCAGGCCCTCCAGCCCGATAGTCCTGGCCCCCGGCTCGCGGCTGAATGCGCCGGGGACGGTGCGGACCTCGATATTCGCCGGCCAGGCCTGGAATTTTGCTTTACCCGTATCCGTTCCGGTGCAGCCGGCCAGCACGAGCGGCAGCAGGCACGGCATCAGAAGCGCTGCTTTACTCATGGAAATCTCCAGGGTTCAGAATTAAGATAATAATTACACCAGGTATACGAATCCATTCGAGTTCTGATACAGGCGTATGCCCCTTCAACCCGGTCAGTTGACTGCGGTACCGGTCCGAGATCGACCCTGCTGCAGATGCCCGGCCTCCCCTGAGACTGTCCCCGCCGGCCATTCCAAATTTAGGTATTTACCGCGGCAATGTCGAGATCTTATCGTTTTACCTGGCACGGTGGGAAAAATTGAAAAAGGAGAGCGCCTTTTCCCCTGGGCCTGACTCGGGTGAAAAGGCATAGGGGCCGGGCAATTTTCCGGCCCGCTGTGTTTGAAAATCCGTTGAAAACGGTTTTTATTCAAGCCCCGGGGCGGAAACGGCTTGATATTTCGCTGCGGACACGATAAAGTCATGATAGGGAAAAATCGGCGCGGCCCTGTCCATTCCCGGGCAAGCTAAGAAACAAAACGCGGAACTTGCCGCCGGAGACAGGTTATCTGCCGCCTGGTCCCGGCCGCAGAGGGGGCCTGGCGGTCTCGGTCTGCGCGCAGCCTGAAGTGCCGTGTCCGGGACCTGCAGGAAACAACTTGCGATGAAAATTTCTAATGTATCTTTAAAACATTGCCTCAGGAGGCGGGATCATGACAGAAAGAAAAGCCGGGAAAAAAGTCTGGTGGGGATCGTTTTCCCTGCCGGAGGACCGATCCGGGCGCTGGCGGATTGGTTCGGCGAGTTTCTGGGTGGAGCGCCTGGCCAACGAATGGAGAGTAGCTTACCGGGCCGGGGATGAGTCTGCGGACAACGGAGTGGAGGTCTCGGTTCCGCTGCCCGGGCTGGGAGATTACGGTACGGAGGCGCAGGTGGCCCGTTTCGGCGTAGGCGCCACCGGGAGCACGGTAACCCTTGCTCCGGCCCTGGCCGACCGTTCCGTGGTAATCCGGCCGGATACTCCTCTGTACATCCTGCCGAACCGGGAGGTTACTTTCTATGTCAGCTCTCCCTTATGGCTGCGCATCGAGACCGGTAAGCCCCCGACTGTTTTACAGGATGTCCCCATCTTCAGGCCGAGCGACACCTGGTTCGGCCCCTCCACCATGGAAGGGGAGCTCTGCTACGCCAACCGGGTTTACGGCCGCCTGAAACTGGAGGATATCCGCTTCAGGCCTTACCGTGCGGTTACCGTGGTTTACCTGCGCAACCGCGGGGACGACTCTATCCTGCTGGAGAGGCTGAACCTGCCGGTCCCCAATCTGTCGCTTTACGAGGCGGGGGACAGCACTCTCTGGACCCAGGCGGTGGCCCTGGAGATGGGGGCGGACAGCAAGGCGGGCCTGGAGCTGGCCGGGACGGCTCCCCGCGAAGCAGCAAATGCAAAACTGATCTGCGGGCCCAGGCAGCAGGTGGAGAAAAGCATCCTGTCCCGCGCCGTGAAAAGCTTCATCGGTTAAAAAGCGACTTAATGATATCCGGTTTAAATGGAACTGTGGCGGGGGAAAGGGAAAAAACTTTTGCAAAAGTT
>JAFGTO010000269.1 GCA_016934095.1 Candidatus Glassiibacteriota bacterium | reverse complement strand
GTGGACATCCGGGTGGTTGAGGCCCTCCACCTTTTGGCAGGATGAGCAGGCGCCGCAGGGGCCTTTGCGGCCGTGGTTGACCGTACAGTTCAGGGCCGCGGCCAGCCAGAAAGCCAGGCTGCTCTTGCCGCCGCCATCCGGCCCGAAAAACAGCAGTGTGCCGCCCAGACGGTCCGCGGCCAGGGCGGCCTCCAGCATCGATACCTGCAGCTCTTTGTCTATCAGCTCGGTCAGTCCGAGAGGTTTTTTTTCTTCCTGCCTGACGTTCACGGGTACTCCAGCGGGTTAAGGCCGGTGCCCTTACGGGAGATGACCCCGGGCCGGGCTAGCGCTTCCTCAGCCAGAGCAGCGGGTCGACCGACTTGCTCCGGTTGCGCAACTCAAAATGCAGCATCGGTCCTTCCAGCGACCCGGTAGAGCCTACCAGGGCTATTACCTGGCCGGCGCCGACCATCTCGCCCACCTCTACGTAGACCTCGCCGAGGTGGGTGTAGAGGCTGTACATACCGGCCCCGTGGTCCACCATCACGGTCTTGCCGTAGGTGCGGTACCACTCGACAAACATCACCAGGCCGTCCCCGACCGAGCGGACTTCCTGGCCGGCCTGGGTCTGGATATCGATACCGTTGCTGATCACCTTGGTCCGGGTCGCTTCATCCACGTAGGGGCCGAACCCCCGGATCAGCTTACCCCCGGTGAGCGGCCATTCCAGCTTACCCTGACGTCCATCCAGGTGGGCGGTCTCGGGCGGCAGGACCCGGCCCTCGCGCCTGGCCTGCTCGACTGCCTCCCGGCGGCGGCGCTCCCACTCGGCAATGAGCTGGCGGATGGTTTCGCGCTCGGTCTTGCGCTGCTCTATCACTTTCAGCAGCTCGGCCCGCTGGCTCTTGACAGAGTGCAGAAGTTTCTGCCGCTCGTTCTCCGCCCTCTCGAGGTTTTGTTTTTCCTCTTCCAGGGTGGCCTTGCGCTGGATCATCAAGGCCAGCATGTTCTCGTTGGCACCCAGGTACTGGAGATAGCTGTGCCTGAGCTCGCTCACCTCGGCAACCAGCCGTTTGTCCTGGGCCGCTATCAGGGTCAGGTACTTGAAACGCTTGAGCAGGTCGGTAAAAGAATGGCTGCCGATCAGCACAGAGACCTGGTGCAGGCGGCCTCGCTTGTATATTTCCCGCAGGCGGCGGTTCAGGATCGCTTTCTTGTTCTCGAGCTGCTGGTGGCAGCTCTCCAGTTGCCGGCTAATATAAGCAATCTCGGCGGTCAATTCATCAATTTCGAGGTTGAGCGAAGTCAGCTTTTTTTGGGACTCCTCGATCTGCTGCTCGAACTCCTGGATCTCGGACAGCAGGTTGCGCTCTTTTTTTTTCAGGCCACGCTCCTGGCTGGCCCCGGCCTGGATCTCTTCCTCGATTTTTTCCAGCTCGCTTTTCGACGACTTGATTTTCTGTTCCGCCTCCCGGACCTTGCTTTTCTGGGCCGGGCAGTCGCGGATGCCCCAGAAAGCTAGCAACAGCAGCGAAAGAATGATTCCTGGCCTGATTACGCCGGACAGTGATAAGCCATGTTTCATTTGCAGCCAGTGCCTTGCCTCGGTGGTACTCCGGAAACGGATGCCGGCCGGCCTGTCAGACCCGCCGCAGGTGCCGGCCCAGGGAGATCCAACTGCCCACCAGCCCCATCAGTATACCCGCCAGCACGGTCAACAGGTAGTAATCCTCGGGGAAACGCGTGATCTGGACATAATGTTTCGCAAAAGCCTCGCTGACACCATAAATCATCGCTGCTGCGGCAGATCCCCCGAGCGCACCTTTCAGGAACCCCTCGATCAGGAAAGAGCGGCGGATGTAACCATTGGTGGCACCCACTATTTTCATGATGAAGATTTCCTTGCTGCGGCTGAAAATAGCGATCTTAATTGCGCTGGAGATCAGTATTATCGCCACCAGCGACAGCACGGCCCCGGTCCCGGCCCCCAGCACGCCGACCAAGTGCTTGAAGATATCTATCCTGCGGATCCACTCGCGGCCGTAATCGACTTCTTCCACGAAAGAGAGGTCCCCGGCAGCAGTCGCCACCTGCCTGACATGCAGAGTGTCCCTGAACCCGGGTTTCATCGTGATCGAGAGCGAGGCCGGCACCGGGTTGGTCTCCAGGTCCTGCAGCAGGTCGCTGTCCGGGCCGAGGTCGGCCCGGAAACGCTCCAGGGCTTCATCCTTGCTCAGGTAACGGACCTGGTCCACGCCCTCGAGACGGCCCAGGTCCTCGATCGCCATGCCGACCGAGGCCATATCGGCGTTGTCTTTGAGGTAGACCATCACCTCGACCTTGTCCTCCAAGCGGCGGATCAGCGTGTTCATGTTCAGCAGCACCAGCACGAAAAGCCCCAGGGTAAACAGGCTGAAACCGGTGGCGACCACTGCGAAAAGGCTCATGGTCTTTGCCCGGGAAAACCCCAGGAGCGCTTCTTTGAATACTCGCAACATTCTGTTTTCGATCTCCGTGTCAGATTTGCCCGAAAGGTAAAGGCTCTCAGGTAATTTCTCCGGCCGCCTGAGCGCCGGTGGAATTGTCGGGCATCCTGAAGCCCTCCACCGGTCCATCGTAAACCAGCATTCCATCCGAAAGGTGCAGGCGGCGGTACTTTTCCCTTCCCTTGAGCAAGCTGTAGTCGTGGGTGGCCACAATGATTGCGGTGCCGAGCGTGTTTATCTCCAACAGGATCCGCATGATTTCCTGGCTGATTTCAGGGTCGAGGTTCCCGGTCGGCTCATCGGCGATTAGCACAAAAGGCTCGCTGGCCAGGGCCCGGGCGATAGCCACTCGCTGCTGCTCGCCGCCGGAGAGTTGCTGGGGGTAGCTGCGGGCCTTATTGCTCAGGCCCAGGGTGTTAAGAATCCTCGGGACCCGGGTGCGGATCTCCGAGCGCGGGACCCCGGTCACTTCCAAGGCATAGCCCACGTTTTCCGCGGCCGTGCGGTTTTCCAGCAGCCCGAAGTCCTGGAAGACGATCCCCAGTTTCCGGCGCAGGTAGGGTACTTTTCTTTTCTTGACTCTTCTGGAGCTGAAATTGGCGATAATGACCTCGCCGGAGGAGGGCCTGAGCTCGTGATAGAGAAGTTTCAGCAGGGTGCTCTTGCCGCTGCCGCTGGGGCCTGTCAGGAAGACGAACTCTCCCTTGCCGATATGCAGGTTGATCCCTTCCAGGACAGTGCCGCGGCGCGGGTAGCCGACAGAGACATCCTTGAAAAAAATCATCCGCTTCTCCGTTTTAGCTGGTTCCGGTGCAGCCTGACAGCCAGCTTGAGAGCCTCGACCATGCTGGATTCATCGGCGGCTTGCCTGCCGGCGATGTCGAGCGCCACCCCGTGGTCGGGCGAGGTGCGCACGTAAGGAAGTCCCAGGGTGACATTCACTCCCTTGCCGAAAGCGTGCATTTTTACCGGTATCATGGCCTGGTCGTGGTACATTGCCAGCACGGCGTCGAATTCCCCGCGGGTCGCACGCACAAAAACCGTGTCGGCACTGAACGGCCCCCTGACATCCAGCCCCTCATTCCGGGCGGCGGCGACAGCCGGCGCTACCACCCGGCGGTCTTCATCTCCGGCCAGGCCTTCATCCCCCAGGTGCGGGTTGAGGCCGCAGACGGCGATTGACGGCGACCCGACGGCGAAAAGCTCGCGCAAGCCCCGGTCGATAATCCGGCACTGCCCGGTAAGCAGCTCCAACGTGATCGCTCCAGGCACCCCGGCCAGGGCGATGTGCGTAGTAGCAGGAACCACCCGCAGCGCCCCGGCGGCCAGCATCATCGATACTTCCACGCCCCCCGCCAGGCTGGCCAGCATCTCGGTGTGGCCCGGGTAATGGTACCCGGCCGCGTTGAGCGCTCCCTTGTCGATCGGGGCGGTAACCAGGGCGGCGGCCCTGCCCTCGGCCAGCCATCCTGCCGCTCGCTCAATGGCCCTGCCGGCCCATTTGCCGCTCAGGCGGGGGTTGTCCAGCAGGTATTGTCTCAAGACCGGGGAACCTCCCCCCTCCGGCAAGCTGCCGTCCGAGGGCTCCCGGACTTCGACCGCATTTTCCAGGACCCGCGCCACCGGCCCGGGAGACCTGTCCTGCTCCGGCCAGAGACGGGCGGCCTCTGCCTCCAGTACCTGTCTGATTCCGAAGACCAGGGGGGTGTCCATCCCGGACAGCTCGGGGTGGGCCAGCGCTTTCAGCAGGACCTCCGGCCCGATCCCCCGGGCATCCCCCATGCTCACCGCCAGTACCGGAGCCTTCCCGCGGCCGAGCTCATCACTTTCCCCGGCACTTGCAGGAGAAGCCTCAGTTACCGGACACATCGGGTTTCCATCCTTTGAACCTGACATCTACGTAGGTTTTCTCGCGGAGTTTCTTCACGTAAGCTTCGATGCTTTTGCTCTGCTGCAGGCGCTCGATGACCTGTTGACGGACATCTTCGAAAGTCAGGGGCGCCTCGGGCTTACGCTCCATTTCGAGAACCAGCAGCCAGC
>JAFGTO010000268.1 GCA_016934095.1 Candidatus Glassiibacteriota bacterium | reverse complement strand
GCGGCATGTTCGGCCTGCTGGGCCCCAACGGGGCGGGTAAGACCACCATTATGCGCCTGGTCTGCGGAGTGCTGGACCAGAGCCTGGGCACGATCAGGGTCAACGGCATCGACTTCCGGGAGAAGCGCGAGGAGCTCCAGGGCCTTATCGGCTACCTGCCCCAGGAGTTCGGGACCTACGAAAACATGACGGCGCACGATTTCCTGGATTATATCGCCATCCTGAAAAACATCTGCGACCACGAAGAGCGCGAGCGCATAGTGTCCTATGCCCTGGCAGCGGTCCACCTGGAGGAGAGCAGGGACCGGAAGATCAAGTCTTTCTCCGGGGGGATGAAACAGCGCATGGGAATCGCCATGACCCTGCTGCACCTGCCCCGGATCCTGGTAGTGGATGAGCCGACCGCGGGTCTCGACCCCCGTGAGCGCATCCGCTTCCGCAACCTCCTGGTGGAGCTGAGCCGCGAGCGGGTGGTCATTTTTTCCACCCATATCATCGAGGACATCTCGAGCTCCTGCAACCGGGTGGCGGTCCTGGACAAGGGGTGCCTCCATTACCTGGGCGACCCTCAGAACATGGCCCTGGCCGCCCGGGGCAAGGTATGGCAGCTGCTTGCAGACCCGGAGGAATTCAACACCCTGCGGGACAGGCTGCGGATCGTCCATCACATGCGTGTCGGCGACAGGATCAGGGTGCGCTGCCTGGCCCAGGACCAGCCGCACCCCGGCGCCGAGCTAGTCCAGCCCACCCTGGAGGATGCCTACCTCTGGCTGTTGGGTCAAAAAGGGACGGGGAAAGAGACACCAGCACGCCGGACGGACATTTAACGGGGAGTGCCAGCCATGCAGCTCAAGCGGTTGCTGAAAAATACTGCCGTAGTAATCACCAGCCTGGTCCGTTATAACCTGTCGATCATCTTTGCGGGCAAGTTCATCTATTTCCTGATAGCCGCGCTCGCCATCTTCCTCTTCGTTACCGGGAGCCAGCTCTTCAGCGCGGATTCGATGCCCAGCGAAGCCACGGTCTTCCGGCTGCTGCTCGTGCCCGGCCTGCTGCTGATATTTTACCCGGTAACTTTCGGCATCCAGAACGATGTGGACAGCCGGATGATAGAGATCCTCTTCGGGATCCCGAATTACCGCTACAAGGTCTGGATGGTCAGGCTGCTGCTGATCTTCGCCATGACTGGCGCCATCCTGCTGGTGCTGGCGTTCCTCAGCTCGGTCGCCCTGATTACCGTGCCCCTGTTCGAGATGCTGTTCCAGTTGCTGTTCCCGGTGGTGTTCTTAGGGTGCCTGGCTTTCATGGTGTCCACGGTGGTCAGGAACGGAAGCGGCACTGCGGTGGTGATGGTGATTATCGGCATGGTCTTTCTGCTGGGAACGGAATTTTTCGAGAATTACCCGAAATGGAATATCTTCCTCAATCCTTTCGACCTGCCACAGGACATGAACGAGGTGGTCTGGGCAGCAATAGTGGTGGACAACAGGATCTTCCTGTTTGCCGGGACTGTCATCGCCCTGCTCTACGGCCTGCTGAGCCTGCAGAAACGGGAAAAATTCCTCTGACCGGGCACCTCAGCCCAGGCCGGGGCGCGGTCCGGCCGTACTCTGAATCACGGCCTGGCTATTTGCAAAAGGGAACACGAGGGGATTTAACTAAAAGGACCGGTCGGTTTTTTCGAGAGGGGAACAGAGCAGGGACAACGTCAGGTTTGCGGCCGGGTCAATATATCATTTCTTTAAGCCCGCCCAGGTCTGTCGAATTCAAATATACCCGGCAGTCGCGGCAGACATCCCGGTTTCTTTTGTTCTTACCGGCCGTTACCCAGCACGGCTGTCCGTCTTGAAGGAAAGCGTTCAGTTGCCTGCATTTTACACAGTTGTCCGCACGGATTTTCCAGCACGGGATAAGCGACAGCAGATGGCGCACGGCGGCGAAATTCAGACCCTTATCCTGGACCATCAGATGGATGTTCTTCACCTTGGCGACCTCTACATCGGAGTACAGCCTCCTTTTGGTCGCAGTCCGGTGGGGCAGGATGAGACCCTCCCTTTCGTACAGCCGAAGAGAGTGTGGTGATAGGCCCAGCAGCTCCGATGCTACGCCTATGGTATACAGAGGCTTATTGCTGAGTGCCTGCACGAATATCAACCAGTCTTTAACTGTATTGGATAATATATATAATATCATAACCCGGATATTACTCACCGTCAAGCGGAAGCGATATATTAGTGCGTTTTCCGCGCATAATTTTACCTTTCGCCGTCAGATCGTTACAACCCGGCTTCGTGCTATAAAAAAGGTACCCTCCGGTCCTCCCTCCGCTCGATGAAGACCCGGCTCAAACCCAGTTGCCAGCGGCTTTTCTAGACAATCAAACAGGAGCACCAGCCGGGAAAAGCATGATTTGTTTTTATTATGTGTGCCCCTGCCTTATTGTTTTATATTTATTTTTATCTCCCGGCGAGCGGGCAGCTCCCGGCTCCGCCCCGGAGGCGCGGCTGCTTTCGCTGTTTTCGATTATTTTTTTTCGCCCGGGCGCTCAACTGACTGCTCTTTCAGTTTCCCACGCATGAGCCTCTCAAGCAACCCGGCCAGGAGGGCACTGTCATGGATCTGTACCTTGCAAGCCGCCGGGCACGGCGAATCGCCGCCGTGCTGTTACTCGGCCTGGGGGCCTGTAACGCGCCCCGGCCTGTCCCGCAAGGCCCCGGCCCGCTGAGGGTCCATCCGCAGAACCCCAGGTATTTCACCGACAACAGCGGCAAGGCGGTCTACCTGACAGGGTCGCATACCTGGGCCAACCTGCAGGATATCTCAGGCCCTTCGCCCAAGCGGTTCGACTACGAAGCCTACCTCGACCTGCTCGAAAAATACAACCATAACTTCTTCCGCCTCTGGACCTGGGAGCATACCATAGAGGCGAGCTGGGCGCCGGATACCACGGTGCTGAAATTCGGCCCTACCCTGATCTATCCGCGCACCGGCCCCGGGGCGGCCCTGGACAGCCTGCCCAGGTTCGACCTGAGCGAGTTCAACCAGGCCCATTTCGACAGGCTGCGCTCCAGGGTGGCCGAAGCCGGCGAGCGGGGGTTCTACGTGATGATCATGCTCTTCCAGGGCTGGAGTATCGAGAAGAAAGGCCCGGCCAAGGAGGACCCCGGGGCGGGCAACCCCTGGGTGGGCCACCCCTGTAACCGGGCCAACAACATCAACGGCATTGACGGGGACCCGAACGGGGACGGGCAGGGGGAGGAGACCCACATGCTGGAGGTCCCGGCGGTTACCGAGATGCAGGAGGCCTACATCAGGAAAGTGGTCGACACGGTGAACGACCTGGACAACGTGCTCTACGAGATCAGCAACGAGAGCAACCGGAACTCCACAGCCTGGCACTACGAGATGATCGACTACCTCCACGGGTACGAGCAGGGCAAGCCCAAACAGCACCCGGTGGTGATGACTTTCCAGTACCAGGGCGGCACTAACGACGACCTGTTCGCCGGCCCGGCAGAGGCTGTCTCCCCCAACCCCGGGGAAAACGAGCAATACCGGGACGCCCCTCCCGCCTCGGATGGTCTCAAGGTGATCCTCAACGATACCGACCACCTCTGGGGTATCGGCGGCAATGCAGGCTGGGTCTGGAAAAGCTTCCTGCGCGGGCTCAACCCCATGTTCATGGATCCCCTCAAGCAGTTATACTACTACCCTTACCTGTCGGGCGACGGAGGGCTGAACCCCGAGTGGGAAGCCATCCGCTGGAGCATGGGCTACACCAAGGCCTTTGCCGAAAGGATGGACCTGGCGGGGATGACGCCCAGGGGCGAGCTGGCTTCCAGCGGCTACTGCCTGGCCAAAACAGGCGCCGAAAGGCCTGAATACCTGGTTTACCTGCCGGAAGGCGGCGAGGTGAGCGTGGACCTGACAGGGAGCCCGGTGCCGCTGGCCGTGGAATTGTTCGATCCGGCCAGGGGCGTTACCACGGACGTCTGGCAGGTGCACGGCGGAACCCGGTCGTCCCTCACCGCGCCTTTCGCGGGCCCTGCGGTGCTTTATCTCCACGGCGCCGGTCAAGCGGACAAAGAATGAAAACTCCCTGCGGCAAGCCGTGGGGAATGGGCTCGTGCGTTCAATACATTCATGACGGCGACCGGGTGCCCGGGCCGCCGCAGAATTTTTCCGAGGAGGGACCGAAATGCGTATCCCCGTGGCAGTCCGTGCCATTATGCTGGCGGCAGTGCCGCTTCTCGCCTCCATGCCCGCAGAGGCTGACGATGCCGGGTTCCGCAGTTGCTGGCCCAGGGAAACGGAGCGTGCCTGGATCGGGCCGGAGTACTGGAGCAACCCCCTGCCGGACTGGCGGGTATCGGCAGGCAGGCTGGAATGCCACCGCAGCGGCGGCGACCGGAACGTGTACCTGCTCACCCGCGAGCTGGCCCCCCGCCCGGGCGGCCTCGAGTTGAGCGTCGCTCTCGGGCAGCTCGAAATGGACAACCTGCAGCTCACCGGGGGCTGGGTGGGGTTCAAGGTCGGCTCGCGGGGCGAGTTCAACGACTACCGGGACAGCGCGGTCCGCGGGGACG
>JAFGTO010000267.1 GCA_016934095.1 Candidatus Glassiibacteriota bacterium | reverse complement strand
TGCGTGGCCAGCCCGCAGGCGCGCCGCCTGCTGCGCAGCCTCGAGAAGGACGCCCTTTGAATTGAATAGCGAGCGCATTCCCCGCAGCTTGGCTCACGGGGAATCTTCAATTATTTTTTCTTCGGGCGGCATTCCGGTTTATATTAGATGATGGTACAGGCGGCGGTCCGGTGCAGCCGCCGACCCCACTTCAGCAAGAGAGAACTCGATGGATTTTCGCAAAATGACACTAATCCTGGTCCTGGCAACACTGGCCTTACCCTGCAAGTCGCCCGGTGAGGTGCTGGTACCCATGGACCTGACCCAGACCGATCATCTGAAAGCGTACGGCCTGGCTTACAAGGTGCTGAAGAGCGGGCTCAGCGTGGAGTGGCTGCTGAATTACCGGGGGGGATCGTTCCTTTTCGAGGAGCACGAGGCTTTCGTGCGGCAGGCCCGCCTGATGGGTGTCAGGTACGAGACAGTCGGCCCGGAAAAGGTGGTCTCCATCCATGCCCTGATCGAAGAGGAGAACATGGAGGTAATGCTCCTGGAGAAAGCTCCCCGGGTGGCGGTCTACACCCCTCCCAATACTTCCCCCTGGGATGATGCGGTTACCCTGGCCCTGTCCTATGCAGAGATCGATTACGAGACACTCTGGGATGAAGAGGTGATCCGGGGCCGCTTGCTCGAATACGACTGGCTGCACCTGCACCACGAGGACTTTACCGGCCAGTACAGCAAGTTCTATAATGGCTACCAGGGGCGGGAATGGCTGCAGGAGGAAGTAGCGCGCAACCAGGAAGTGGCCGGGCGTCTGGGCTTTGACAAGGTTTGGAAACTCAAGCACGCCGTGGCTTCCCGCATCGCCGACTACGTGCGCCAGGGAGGCTTCCTTTTCGCCATGTGCCTGGCCGCCGAAACCCTGGATATCGCCCTGGCCGCCGGTAATGCGGACCTGGTCCCGGAGCAGGCGGACGGCGACCCGATAGCGGCGGATGCACAGGCCAGGCTGGATTTCAGCAAGACCCTGGCTTTCGAGAACTTCACCCTGGAGCTGAACCCCCTGGTGAACTCTTTTTCGGATATCGACGGGCACCAGGTCAACAACCCCCCTAAGCGCCAGAAGCTGGGGTATTTCCAGCTCTTCCAGTTCAGCGCCAAGTACGACCCGGTGCCCACCCTGCTGACCCAGAACCACACGGACTTTATCAAGGGCTTTTACGGCCAGTCGACCAGCTTTACCCGTCATAACCTCAAGGATGCGGTAACGGTGCTGGCTTTCGAGCAGGGCAAGCCCTGGGTGAAATATATCCACGGCAATGCCGGGAAAGGCGCCTGGACTTTCCTGGGCGGGCACGACCCGGAAGACCCCGAACACCGTATCGGCGATTCGCCTACCCGGCTCGAGTTGCACAAGAATTCCCCAGGCTACCGGCTGATCCTGAACAACCTGCTTTTCCCGGCGGCCAAAAAGAAAGAGCTCAAGACCTGATCCCAGCCGCAGAGGCCGCGACGCGAAAAGGCTTTTGCCGGAGGTTCCCGGAATTGCGACTTACCACTCTGCTCGGGGCGATAGGGGCGGTCTCCCCAAGGGGGCCGGTAAAGCCGGCCGAGCTTGGCGGGCTGGCCATAGACAGCCGCCAGGTCAAGCCCGGCGATGTTTTTTTCGCCCTCGAGGGCACGCAGTCCGATGGCCACGATTACGTGCAGATGGCCGCAGACAAGGGGGCGCTGGCCGCGGTTGTCAGCAGGGAAGTCCCCGGGGCGGCTGTCGAGCAATTCGTGGTGCCCGACACGCGGGAAGCCCTGGCCCTGGCGGCCTGCGAGTTCTACGACCATCCCTCGCTGAAATTCCCCCTGATAGGCGTTACCGGCACAAACGGCAAGACCACCATCGCCTTCCTGATCCGTCAGATCCTCGGCCACGAGGGGATTATCTGCGGCCTGCTGGGCACTGTCTGCAACATCCTTGGTCCGGACCGCAGGGAGCCGAGCGAGCTCACCACCATGCAGGCGCATGAAATCCAGCAGAAACTGGCCCTGATGCTCGATTACGGCTGCCGCTCCGCAGTGATGGAGGTCAGCTCCCACGGACTGGACCAGAAACGCAACTACGGCTGCTGCTTCCAGGTGGCTGTGTTCACCAACCTGACCCCGGACCACCTGGACTACCATCCGGACATGGAGCACTATTACCGGGCCAAGAGCCTGCTGTTCGAGTCGCTGGGCAAACAGGGCCGGGCGGTGATAGGCTGGGACGACCCCTACGGCGCCCGCCTAGCCAAAGGGATCGACGGGCCGCTGATCACTTACGGGGAGCGGCCGGGAAGCTCGGTGAGGATAGTCTCCTGGCGGCCGCTGCCAGTGGGCGCGGAAGTCGAGCTGGAAGTGTTCGGCAAGAGGATCGGCGGCCCGGTGGGACTGCTGGGGAGGTTCAACGCCCAGAACATTGCCGCGGCCGTGGCCGCCGGGTATGCGCTCGGCATCCAGGCGGACAGTCTCCAGAGGGTGCTGCCCATCCTGGAGCCGGTGCCGGGGCGGATGGAGCCGGTGGAGGCGGGCCAGCCTTCCCAGGTGCTGGTCGACTACGCCCACACCCCGGATGCGCTGGAGAAAGCTCTCAAAGCGGCGCGCGAGCACACCCACGGCCGGCTGATCTGCCTTTTCGGCTGCGGAGGCTGCCGCTACCGGGAGAAGCGACCCGCCATGGGCCGGATCGCGGTGGGACTCTCCGACCTGACATATATCACCTCCGACAACCCCCGCCGGGAAAAACCGGAGGAGATTGTCGGGCAGATAGTCGCCGGGGCGAAGGAGGCCGGAGCCAGGCAGGGGAAAGACTTCATGGTGGAGCCGGACAGGAGGGCCGCGATTTTCAGTGCCGTGGCCGGGATGCAGCCCGGCGACACCCTGCTGATCGCCGGCAAGGGCCACGAGGACTACCAGATCCTGCCCACCGGCAAGATCCACTTCGATGACCGCGAGGTGGCCCTGGAGGCCCTGAAAGAGCAGGGATACTGCCAATCCTGAAAAAACCGGATATGCTGCTGCCGGACGTGGAGGCACTTCTATGGACTCCGTAGTATACGGTTTACTGATAATCAACCTCCTGGCGGGTTTCGGCTGCGCGCTCCCCCTGGCCAGAGTCATCAGGCAGTCTGTAGGTGTAACAATGGGTTTGCCGCGGCTGGTAGCGGTCCTGGTCGGTATCTATTTTTGCGAGGGCCTCGCTCTCGGCATGGGAATGACCATCCCGGTTTTCAGTGTGGGGCTGGCCTTTATCTGGGGGATTGTCTTCGGTTTCCGGCTGAGAGGCAGGGCCGGGCCGCCGGAGGTGTTGAGGGTCTCGTTTTTCCTGTCTCTTTACTCGAGCCTGCCGGCGGTTTCCCTCCTGGTGATACCTGCTCTCGCCCGGCTCGAGGGCTGGAGCGTGCTCAGCACCCCGGATGGCATCCGGTTCGGCATACCGGAATTCCTTCACCTGCCCTGGCCGCTGGGCACTATCCTCGGTTTCTATGCGTCTCTGGTAACAGGGGCCGTAATACTGAAGATACTGATTACCACCGGGGAAGTGAGCCTGCTGCTTCGAGGCGCCGGGCCGAAAGCCCCCGGCCGCAATCCTGCCTGACCCCTCTCTCCGCACCGCCATAAATACCCGGCTTCCCGGTTTCCGTGCCATTTGTCCAGGCCCCAGGTAAAAATTCTCATTTCTGAGAATTCATTTGAGATAATGAGAATAAGGCTTGCCACGGCTTTTTCCATAACCCGTTATCAATGCTGAGGCTAATATAAAAGCTGCTCATTGGCACGCTTTTTGTTTTTTTCTTCGAAAATGGCGCAGGCATCGCCAAAGGGTAAGGTCTTCCCTGGAATCCCCATAGAGATACCGTTCCTCTCAGCGGCCATGACCATAAGACACAGGCATAAAATAGGAGATATCCGATGTATGTCCCCAGGAAACTTTTTCTCCAGGTTTGCTTTTTCTGCGCCGTGTCCCTCTACGCCGCGGTACCGGAAACACCCAAGGTGGAGAGGGTGAAACCCCTGGCCGCAGATCCGCTGAAAACGCTGCCGGGGGTCTTTTTCCACGAGGACTTCGAGAGTATCAACAACCTCAAGCAAAGCTTCCACGACATCGGCGACGACGGCGGGCGGTTCTGCATTGACGGAGCGGATGCGCTCAGCGGCCGCAGGGCGATAAAACAGACCTACCGCCCCCTGACCGAGTTCGCCTCGGATGAGGACCCGGGCAACGCAGGCTGGTGCTGGCGGTTTTTCGGCGACAACCCCCTGACCTCGAGCATCCCGGAAGAGCAGCGCCAGCCTTACACCACCGCGGTGGCCCGCTGGTACCACAAGTTCGAGGAGGGGTTCCAGCCGCGGGACGGCCTGAACTTCCCGCCCAAGATGGCGCGTATGCGCTGTTTCCCTCCAGGCAACTGGAGCGGGTACTACACCGTGCTGTTCTGGATCGGCGGGGATGACGGCCATATCTCGATTGAGCGCCACACCAGGGTGCCCATGGCCCACCGCGAGTGGCCGCCCAACCACTATGCGAATTTCAACTTCTCCGACCCTGTCAACCTGGGGCGCTGGGTCCATTTCGAGCTGCGGGTGAGCCTGGGGCAGGGGACACGCTCGGACAGGGTCCAGGCCTGGGCGGATGGGCTGCTGGTCTGCGACGTGGCCAATGACGACGTGGCGGCAGGCTACGAGTTGTACAGGCTCAATGGGATGTCCTGGGACTGCTACTGGAACGGGGGCAGCCCGGTGAGCCAGTCGCGCTATTACGACGACCTGGTGCTCTCCACCGAGCCGGTAGGGCCCTTGCGCACCGGGCTCAACCCTGAGCTCGTCAAGTCCGCTTTCAGCAGTCCGGACCCGGAAGCCGCCCAGGCGGCCTGGGAAGTGGAGGTGGCCCGGGCCGTGCAGCGGCAGCCGGTGATAGCCGAGACCGTGGATGGCGTGGTTACCCGCTACAGGCCCGTGGATGTCGAGGCCACGGTTGTCTGGAGGGCCTCGGTGGCAGGCGGTGCAAACACTGTCTCCGTGGACAGCCTCTCCGGCGAGTTCACCGGCCCGCTGGCCGGCGCAGCAAGCCTGGAGGCGAACGTCCTGCACCTGGTGCGGGTCCGCCAGCAGGACACTGCCGGCAACTGGTCAGACTGGTCTGCCTGGCACCAGGGGTTCGCCACCACCTGGGCCCAGGGTACCCCGGACGCGGGGAAAACCCTGCCCGGGGGATACCTCGCGGCTGCCGAGGCTGCTGCCCTGCCGGTGGATTCGGTGCCGCCGGCCATCGAGGGGACCTCCGTGCCGGACAGCGTGCAGGGAGGCCCCGGGCCGTACAGGATTACCGCCCGGGTCTCCGATGAGAACCTGCTCTATGTCAGGCTCTATTACAGGCTGGCGGGCAGTGAAGACTACGGTTATCTGTTCATGGAGGAAGAGGAAGGGGTTTTCGCAGCAGAGATACCCGGCTTCCCGGCCGGCTCGACTGTCGAGTTTTACATCAGGGCCAAGGACCTGCAGGACAATTACCGCTACGACCCGCCGGATTACCAGGCGGCCCCCTACAGCTTCCCGGTGGTGGAGGTGGTGCAGGAGAAAACCTCCTGTGATTTCAACCGGGATGGCAAGGTGGGCATCACCGATGTGATCGCCCTGCTGCTGGCGGGCCGCAGCGACCCGCAGGACCCGGCTGTGGATTACAACCGGGACGGCGCCTACAGCGTGGCGGATGCTATCGCCCTGCTGCTGGACATCCTTACCGGGAACTGCCTGGTGGCCGGGATTTGATGTATCCGGCGGGCAAGGGGGTATCCGGTAAAAAAACCAAGGGGCGGCCCCCACGGGCCGCCCCTTTTTCGCTGTGGCTCAGGCTGCAAGCCTTGCGCTACTTGTTCTCATCGAGGTAGTCGCCCTCGATGTTGCCCTGGATCTCGTTGCCCGTCAGAGCGACCTTTCCTGCACCGCGCGCCCGGTAGACCCCGTAGCGCTGGGTGCGCTCGGCCCCGGAGCGGGTATCCGCTATCTTGTTGTTTTCGATCACGATGCCCTCGGCGAACGGCTCGAGGTAGAACCCGCAGCCTTCACCGGCGCTGCCGTTATCCATCACCGTGTTCCCGCGGAAGACACAGCGGTGCCCGCTGTTCTTGTAAGTCTCACTGCGGAAATAGACCCCGTGCACCCGGTTGCCCCTGACCGTGTTGCCGGTAAACAGGTTGTCGGAGTCCTTGTGTCCCACCGAGATACCGTGCCTGTGGTTGTTCTCGATCAGGTTGTCGGCGAACACCCCGTGCTTGACCCGCCAGCAGAGGAACAGCCCGTCCTGGTCGTTGTCGTGGGTGTGGCAGTCCCTGATTTCTGCATATGGGCTGCCGGTGCCCGGGTGCAGCCCCAGGCCGGACATGCCGTAGGTTTCACAGCCTAGCACTTTCACCCGCTCGGTGATCTGGAAGCTGATCCCATCCCCGTTGAAATTGCGCGCCACGCAGTTCTTGATCAGGCAGTCTTTGGCCAGGTAGAGGTAGATCGCCCCGCCCCGGCAGCCGTTCATGTAGAAGTTCTCCCCGCGGTTGCCATCCACCACGATGTCCTCGAAGGTTACCCCGCTGACATCGATGCCGGCCAGGATGGGGAAGGTGTTCTGCACCCAGCCCTCGCCGGTCTCGATATCGTAGTCGCGCAGGGTCATGGGGTCGATACGCAGGGTGTCGCCGTCGATCGCAGCGACCGTGGTAACCGAGACCGCCCAGCCGTCCTGGTTATTGTTGTCCAGCACCGACACTCCCATGCCGACCTTGAACTTTTCAGGCTCGGCCACCGCCAGGTCGGAGATACCGTAGCCGGCGTCATCCACCAGCAGGCTTTTCACTCCCGGGCCCTTGAAAAGGATGGTTTTGCCCCCCGCGGCGCCGCGTACCACCACATCCGATACCCTGATATAGAGGGCGTTTTCCATCAGGTAGGTGCCCGGCCCGATGGACAGCGTATCTCCCGGTTTGAGCATGTCCGCGGCTTGCTGCAGTGCCTTGCTGTCCGAGCCGAGCACATCGGCTTGCCCGGACTGGGCCACGGCGACAGTGCGCGGCGCTGCAGCCTTATCTCCCCGGGGAGCACCGCCGCAGCAGGCGACAGCTATCAGTACCGGCAGGAGCGCCGCCAGGCCGCAGGCGCAATGAAATGTCGCATTCACTAACTACCTCCTTGAAAGTTAAGGCTTCAGTTGTCTCCACGGCCTTCGATTACATCGACTATCCTCCGGGCGAACAGAGGAGCGGCCTGCTGTGAAAAAGCGCTGTTGGGATGCGAGTTGTCCGGGGCCTCGGCGTATTCGTTCTTGAGGTACAGGCCGCCCTCTGTCTCCAACTGGTATAAGTCCCAGATGAAAATATTGTCGCCCGGCTCATCCCATACCTTTACGACCCAATCAAAAAACTCCCCGGCCCGGAGGGCCTTTTCCTCGGTAGTGTTGTCCCGGACCAGCGCGGCACCGGTCCAGACGATGAATTTCTTTTCCGGAAAGGAGCGCAGCTTGGTTTTCAGGGCCTCGTACTGCAGCTTGTAGTTCTCGATACGCTTGTCCTCGGAGGCGATGTCCGGGGTGCCGGTGTCCTCGAGGATGTTGCTCACCGGGTAGCAGTGCTTGAATACGATCACATCGTATTGCCCGCAGAGGATCTCCAGGGTGGGTTCTTCCATGAACGGCTCTTGACCCGCATGTTCGACCCAGATGTTCCAGTAATCGTACGGGTAGTTTTTCCAGGGGTAAGGCTCGCCTGAGGGGTAAGCCCGCTCCTCGACCCGGTAGTCGGTACCGTTCCCGGAGTTGTAGTTTTCGAACCACTGCGGTACTCCGCCTTTCCAGATATTGTTCCCCGTGCTGTGGTGGAGAAAGATTGTTTTAACCGGCCGGGCGGCAGGGTCCCGGCCTGGCTGCTCAGGTTTACCGCTGCAGGTGGAATTGACGGCTATAGTACAACACAGGACAGTGAAAGCAAGAAAAGATCCGGAAAGTCGGCTCATCTTCAACCTCTCTTAAAGGTTAGGGGTTAAAAAAATAAGTACGAAAAAAGGCAGATCAATGATGCGGCACGGAACGAACGGTCGCTTACGGCTGTCATGCTGCCGGGCAACCGGCCGCCGCCGTTTGGTAACGGCACTCCCGGCCCTTGTTTCCACGGTCAGAGCCACTTCATCTTTTCCATTTTTATTATCTCCTGGTTCAGCTCCTCCACCACGGGCTGCAGGTCTTCTTCGGAGATCTTCAACCGGGCGATGCTGTCCCTGAGCAGGGTATCATCCACGTGAGGGGCATCGATGTAACCGATATTCTGCTTGTGGCAGAGACGGTTGGCCACACAGAGGGTCAGCACCTCCCGCTCAACCTCCTTGTCCTTGAGGAGGTAGGGCCGGTGATGGTAGCCGATGGCCATGGTCATCTCATCCGGAAAGTCCCAGTTCAACATGATCGCCCGGCCGATTTCAGCGTGGTCGACAGAGAGGAATTCCCGCTCGGCATCGTAGAGGTTGAGGTTTTCCTCGGCGGCTTTTTTCAGGGCCGACTTGAACTGGTAGTCGAAGAACTGGTCCTCGACGATTATCCCGATGTCGTGCAGCAGCCCGGCCACGTAGAGATCATCTCCGGGCTGGTGGAAGATCTTCCGGTAGATCTTCTTACAGCACAGGGCCACCGCCACGCTGTGTTTCCAGAGGAACCACCTGGAAAAACCCTCGAAGACCGTGTCTTCATCGAAAAGGTCGCAGGCCTTCTGGTTCAGCGCCAGCGACTTGACCTCATCGAACCCCAGGCAGACAACGGCCTCCTGGATGTCGCTGATGGTCCGGGGATAACCGTAATAGGCGGAGTTGGCCCTTTTCAGCAGCTTGGCGCAGAGCGGCGGATCTTTTTCGATGATCTCTTTCAGGTCGCCGGCACCGGTCTTTATATCCCTTAAAGCCCTGAGTATCTCACCTACCACCTCTTTGATCGAGGCGATGCTGGAATCGTTGACCAGGCTGATTATCTCCGTGAGCTTCTCGGTATGGTTGTTTTCCATTGTCTCACCCCCGCTCGATGGTGTTTAATGAGGTGCGCCGTTCCCTTCAATAATACCTCTCGGCGGCACTTTTTTCAATGTTCCCCTGCGACCTTGCCCGTCTCCGGCATTCCGCCCCGGCGAAAGTGGGGCTTTAGCGCCCATCATCCTGTTTGTTTTTTACCCCGGGGAGGGTGGAGCGGAGCGCCCGGAGCACCCCCGGGTCCAGGATGCGGGCGGCGAACAGCAGCGCGGTGAAAATGAGCACGAACAGCCCCTCCAGCCAGGGCGAGGGCCCTGCCAGCCGGGCTGCGGAGTAACACCCCGCGGTAATGAAACCCAGGCCGGCCAGTTTTCCCCATTCGTAGCGGACAGGGTAGATCCTGCGGACCAGGAAGTAGAGGGACACCGCCTGTATCAGGTAGGAGAAGAGCGTGGCCCAGGCAGCGCCCATCATGCCCCAGGCCGGGATGAGCACCAGGTTCGCCGCCACGTTGAAAACCGCCGCAGCCCCGGTGGTCCAGGCATAGTAGCGCGTGCGGCCGGTGAGGTCGCAGCCCACGGTAAAGTTGATGTAGGCCCCGAACAGGATGTAGCTGGCCATCACCGGCGGGATCACTTTCAAGCCCTCCCAGTAATCCTGGTGGATCAGGCGGTAGCCGAAGAAGCTGAGCCGCACCAAGTCATCGGCGAAAAGGGAGACAGCCAGGAACAGGCCGCAGAGGATGACCATGCTGAAAGTCATCACCCGGGCGTACACCCTCCCGGAGTCGGGACTGTCCGCGGCGCGCACCAGGAAAGGTTTCCAGGCCAGGGTGAAGGCGGCCACTGCCAGGTTGGCAACGGCTGCCAACTGGTAGCCCGTGCTGAAAAAGGCCACTACCTGGGCGCCCTTGAGCCGGTCCAGGATGATGCGGGCGGCCATGTCGAGCACGATCTTGCCCAGGCCGCTGAAAATGATCGGGAAGCCGAAAGAGAAATAAACGGTGAAAGCTTTGCGGTTGAATACCGGGCGGAGCATCCTGAGAAAGATGGGCAGGAAGATGATCACCGCGGTGGCCGAGCCGGCGATGTTGGCCGCCAGGACACCGGACATGCCGGCCGAGCGCCAGGCCAGCAGGTAGACCGCCAGGGTGCCGTAAACCGCAATGGAGCTCAGGATCCCGGCCATGAACATGAAAGGACGGTTCTCGGCCCGCAGGTAGCTGTAGGCCAGGGTATTTACCGAGTCCAGCCAGAGCAGCGCCCCCGCCAGGGCGACCAGGCTGCTGTCGCCGGGGAGCGGCTCGGCGAAATACGCGGCGGCGATCGGTTCTGCGCCCAGCCAGACCGCCACGGCGCCCACCGTGCTCACCGCCAGCAGCGGCCAGAAATGGGTGCTGAACATCTCTACTTTGTCTTTGGCCCCGATCAGGTAGCGGACCAGGGAACTGCCCATGCCGAAAATGAAAAAAAGCTGCAGGAAAGCCACCAGGGTGTAAGTCAGCTTGAGGTGGCCGTACTCCTCGGGCAGCAGCAGGTTGGTCAGCACCGGCAGCAGGATCAGGCCCATGCTGCGGGCGATGACGGTGCTCATCCCGTAGACTGCGGTCTCACGGACCAGGGAGCGGATGGAAGGGGTAGCCATAGGGGAGTTTTCCCACTGCCGCCGACAGGCTGCATGAAAAAGCTGACCAGGCGGACAGGCACAGGCAAAAAAGCCGGGACAAGCCACCTGAGGACCGGAAAGAGATGAGCCTCACCTGATTTTTATCGTGGCCAGGCTCAGCAGCATCATGATGATGCCCACGATCCAGAAGCGCACCACTACCTTGGTCTCGGAGATACCCAGGTGCTGGTAGTTATGGTGGATCGGGGCCCGGTGGAAAATCCTGCGGCCCAGCCTGGCGATGCCGATTTTTTCCTGGATCAGCACCGAGGCCCCCTCCAGCACGAAGATGCCGCCGGCGAGCAGGAAGAGGAACTCCTGCTTGATCAGGATCGCCGCAGCGGCCAGGATCCCCCCCAGGGCCATGGAGCCGGTATCGCCCATGAAGATCTGCGCCGGATAGGCGTTGAACCAGAGGAACCCGAGCCCTGCGCCCACCAGGGCCGCCAGGATGATAGTCAGCTCGCCGCTGCCCACCAGGTGGGTGAACAGCAGCTGGTCCGAGTGCTTGTAGTTGCCGATGATGTAAGCGAACACCCCGAACACTCCGGCGGTCAGCGAGGCCGGCACGATAGCCAGCCCATCCAGACCATCCGCAAAATTCACTGAGTTGCTGATCGCCAGGATGACGAATATCCCGAACGGCAGGTAAAACCAGGAAAGGTTCAGCACCGGGTACTTATAGAAGGGGAGCTGGAGACAGAACTTGTAATTTTCCGGGGTGGCTGAGGCGGCACCCTTGAGCAGGATCACCTTGTCCGGGGTCAGCGGTGTCAGCTCCGCGGAGAGGTAGACCAGCATGAAACCCAGGGCGAAGACTGTCTGCAGGCCTAGCTTGGTGAGCTGGCTCATGCCCCGGCGGCTGTCCTGGTGTTTTATTTTCAGGTAATCGTCCACAAAGCCGATGCCGCCGAAACAGAGCATGGCCGCCAGCATCATCTGGACAAAGCGGTTGGTGAGGTCGCTCCAGGAGAGGATCGCCACCAGCAGCGCCCCCACAATCATCACCCCGCCCATGGTGGGAGTGCCGCGCTTGCTTTCAGGGTCCATCAGCCCGTAATCGAAGACCGTGTCCCGGGCGCCGTGCCGGTAAAGCATGCGGATCAGCCGGTCTCCGAAAAACAGTATCAGGCAGAAAGCGGTGATCGCCGCGGCTATCGAGCGGACTGTCAGGTAGCTGGCGAGACGGAGCCAGTCCGGGCCGCCCAGGGGCAGGAGCAGGTTCTTGCAGAGAAAGTAGATCATGGTCGGGATTCCCCGTGGGTTGTGTTCTCCCCGCTGCCGCCCCGGCCCAGGCGGTGCATGCGCACGAGCTCCCGCTTGAGGGGGAAAGTGGGAATGAAGTCCGTGCAGGTGGGGATAATGCTCTCCACCTGCCTGATCAGCGGGTCTCCCGGATGGACCAGGCCACGCTCGACCAGGTGGCCGACCGCCATGGCCAGGGCCTGACGGATGCGCCAGTTGGGATGGAAGAGGAAACGGTCCAGGTTGGCGGTCAGTTTCGGGTCAGGGGTTACCGCGCCCAAGGCCTCGAGAGATTTCCAGCGCACCTCCGGAGAGCGGTGGCCTAGGTTTTTTTCCAGGGCGCGGGCAAGCTCCGGGCTGGCCCCGATCTTGGCCCGCAGGGCCAGGATTACCCCGGCCGCAGCAGAGCGGCTCTCGAAGTACGGGTCGTTCTGCAGCACCCCGGCCAGCACCTCGCCCAGGCGGTCATCCCAGAGCTCCAGCCGGCCCAGGGCGACCAGGGCGTTGCGGCGGATGAATCCCACCTGCCTAAAGTCCGCCCCGAGCAATCTCTTGATCAGGGGTGCCGGGCTGCGGTCGGCAACCAGGGACAGCAGCAGGTCCCTGCGCTGGCCGTACCTGAGAATCCCGACCAGTTTCACCCCGTTGTTGCGCACCCTCCAGCTTCCGCTCACCAGGTAGCCATCCGCAAAATAGCGCAGAGTTTCGATAACCGGGCTGCCCGCAAGCTCTTCCGGCGATTTGCCCCCGGTAGCTTTTAAGGCGTAGGCCACCACCCGGTCGCTGGAGAGGTAGGCCAGGACTGTGGGGTCGAAATCGCGCTCCGGGAGTGCGGGACGGCTTACCTGGGCCTGACGGGCCGGGCGCTCGCCGGCGAATTCACTCTCGACCGACCTGACAAAGTTTTCCATCACCCCGGGAGAGCTTAACCCGAGGGCCGCGGTTTCCATGCGGCGAAGACACCCGGGGTC
>JAFGTO010000266.1 GCA_016934095.1 Candidatus Glassiibacteriota bacterium | reverse complement strand
TAATTCACCATAAGCATAAAAAGCCTGTATAATCCTGGGACTGGGGATACCGGTCAACATGATAATAGCCATAGGCAACCTCGGCAGTACCAGCCTGAAAACCAGGATCGTCGAGATTGACAGCCGCAACCGGGTGAGCTTTCTGGGGGAAGCCAATCTCGACAGGATCACCTCTGAAGGGGAGTCGACTTTCAGCCACCGGGTGGGCGAGGGTCCGAAACTCGAGGAAAAAGTCGAGGTGCTGGGGTTCGAGCAGGGACTGGGGCTGGTCCTGGGCTGGTACACGGAAAGCGGTGTAATCCGTGAGGTTGCGGATATCAAGGCGGTTGGGTTCAAGACCGTGCTGGCAGGCACCGGCAGGGGGGCGTGCCGTCTCGACGGAGAGGTCCTGGCCGAGATGAAGAGGTTCGCCTTCGTGGCCCCAGCCCACAATTTACCTTACGTACAAACCATCGAGATGTTCGCCGGGATCCTGGGCGAGGTCCCGCTGGTCGGTGTTTTCGAGACTTCTTTCCACCACTGCATCCCGGAGCACCGCAGGCTGACCGGCCTGCCCCTGGAGATGGAGCGCTCGCTCGGCCTGGAGCAGAAAGGCTTCCACGGCGCAACCGGCAGGTACGGCACGGCCAGGATCAGGCAGATGCACCTTCAGTACTGCCGGGAGACCGGCAGGGGGATGCCCTCTCCTTTCAGGCTGGTCTACAACCACCTGGGAGGAAGCAGCTCCACGCACGCCATCGAGGATGGGAAATCGGTGGCTACCTCGATGAGGTTTTCCCCCCAGTCGGGACATTTCCAGGGCACCAGGGTCGGAGACATCGATGTCTATGCGGTCCTCTACGCCATGCGCCGGGGAAAGCTCTCCCCGGGGCGGATGGAGGAGATACTCTCCAGCGAATCCGGTCTTGCCGGGATTTCGGGGATCGGATCAGGAGAAATGGCCGATATCCTCGATGCCGCAGGGCGGGGAGACCACAGGGCCCGGCTCGCAGTCGAGGCCTATGCCGAAAATGTCCGGCAGTACATCGGGGCGTACGCCGCCGTGTTGAACGGCGTGGATGCACTGGGGTTCGCCGGGGGGATCGGCGAGAAAGCACCAGGAGTCAGGGCCGCAGTCTGTGCCGGCCTGGAATACCTCGGGGTACGCCTCGACCCCCGGCGCAACGACTCGGTGCTTGGGACCGATGGCAGAATATCTGCGGATTCCTCGCCGGTCCAGGTATACGTGGTGCAGGCGAACGAGGAGCTGGTGGTGGCCTTTTTCACCAGGAAGGTGGTGGAGCTGGGCAGGGACCTCTCTCCGGCAGAGATGCAGTTCGATTTATAGTCGCCCGGACCGGTTCATCCATTAAAGCATGACCAGCAGCTGCACCGGATGCCCGGGCCTTCCCGCCGGAGCCGGCGGCGAGTGGGGCTCTCCCTCAGGCCGGCATTACCGCGGCTTACTCCATGGTCTCGACCAGGTAGCGTATCCAGCCCTCGCTGCTGCCGTGCGGCGGGACAACCTGCAGGCCCGATTCCTCCTCGAAGCCGCGGGCGTAGACATTGAAAACGTCCGGCGAGCAAGTCATGTTCTCGACACAGAAAAAGGGGTTCGCCGGGTCGTTCCAGACAATCAGGTGCCTGAAAGCCTCCGAGGCGGTGAGGCTGATCCTGATGCCGGCCTGGCGGTATTCGATGCGGGCCTGCTGCTGCGGGGTCATGCCGAAATAGACATTGTCGATTGCCCGGCCAGCCACCTGCGTGGGCTGGCGCAGGTCGGTGGCAGTGCCCTCCACTTTCTCCAGGCGCCCGGTGGGTATCAGGTCCGCCAGCTCCATCTGCTCCCCGGCGGGGACCTGGACATACGCCTGGTCGCGCGGCCCCAGGTAATTGAAATAGGGGTGCACCCCGAACCCGAAAGGCAGCCTCCTGCTGTCCCGGTTTTCCACCTTGTAGCCGATGCGCAGTCCCTGGTCATCGATAGAGAAAAGCAGGCTCAGCCTGTGGTCGAAACCGAATTTTTCGTAAAGCGGGCTGCCCGGCCGGAAATCGATCCAGGTCAGCACCCGGGCCCCGTGCTGGTCTGCGGCCGGCGGCCCGTGCTCCCAGGGCTCGTTGCGGACCAGCCCGTGGATCCAGTTCCCATCGCGGTTGATGCCGAAATCGAAAGATACCCCATCAAAGGCGAACCTGCCGCTGGTCAGCCGGCAGGGGCTGGGATAGAGCACCGGGATTCCCGGCCTGGAGCCGTCGAACCCGGCCATTGAGTCGGGAGGGTAGATCGGGTCCTGGCCCTGGCAGGTCAGGCTGAACAGGTTCGCCCCGGCGCCAGGAGCGATCCTGGCCTCGAGCGGGAGGGCGCCCGCCCTGGCGAGCACCACCACCGGGCGGCCCAAGGTTTTGTCGGTTTCCACCCGGGCGCTGAAAGGGGGAGGCGCCGGCTGCTCCGGCGCCTTTTCCCCGCAGCCCGAGGCCAGGACACCGCAGAGCAGCGCCGCCGCCGGGCCGGGAAAAGAACGAATGAAGAGCTTTGCCTTTGTGAACTGCATGATCATCCCCCGGGGTTGTAGGATAGCAAGCCTTCATGGAAACCGTTGCGGTTACCCGCTGACCAGTCCCGGCGGTCGTTTTCCGGCAAACGGGAACGGGCTCAGGTCCCTGTTACGGTTTCCTGGGCAGCGTGCTGTTTTCCTGCCTGGCGGCAGGTTTCGCCATGCTCCCTGACCTGCGTGCCGGCGGGGAAACGGCGTGTTTCCGGGCATGTTGCTTGTTCTGGCGGTTGGGCAGCTTGCCGAATTTTTTTCCGGCCATGGTCCCTCCGGAATTTGTGCAACGACTTATTCAGCCCCGGCGCCGGGCGGAGCGCTCCGGGAATGTTTCCATGCACGGTCAGGACTGCACGTTTCACTTGCACCGGACTCGCCGGTCCAGTTAAAATGATTAACAACCACTATGAAGATTTGTCAATGATATTCCAGCGGAAGGAGTACGGATGAACAACCTGCCTGAGGTAAAAGTCGGCATCGTGGCGGTGAGCAGGGACTGTTTCCCGGGCGAGCTTTCTCTGGCCAGGAGCAGGAGACTTTTGGAGGAGTGCGGGAAGCGCGGCCTGGCGGTTACCCTCTGCGAGACCTTGGTGGAAAGCGAAGCGGACCTGCCTGCGGCCGAAAAAGAGCTCAAGGACAAGGGGATAAACGCGCTGGTGATCTACCTGGGCAACTTCGGGCCGGAGGGGCCGCTCAGCCTGCTGGGACAGCGGTTCGACGGGCCGGTGATGCTTTGCGCGGCGGCCGAGGAAAGCGGGGATGGCCTGGTCCAGGGCCGGGGAGATG
The DNA here is from genome assembly GCA_016934095.1 of Candidatus Glassiibacteriota bacterium. GTDB lineage: Bacteria > Gemmatimonadota > Glassbacteria > GWA2-58-10 > GWA2-58-10 > JAFGTO01. The sequence goes on along the minus strand of JAFGTO010000266.1, from coordinate 2,680 downwards.
CATACTGCGGCATGCTCAACGCCTCCTACAACTGCGGGCTCCGGGGATTAAACCCATACATCCCCGAGTATCCGGTGGGCACGGCGGCCCAGGCGGCCCGGCTGATAGAGGAGTTCATCCCGGTGGCCCGCGCCGTGCTGGGAGTGGCACACCTGAAAATTTTCGCTTTCGGGCCCCGGCCGCAGGACTTTTTCGCCTGCAACGCCCCGGTCGAGCCCCTTTTCAGGCTCGGGGTCGAGGTGATGGAGAACAGCGAGCTGGACCTCTACGACCTCTACCTGCAGGCGGAGCGCCATCCCCGGGTGAAAGAGGTGGCCCGGGAAATGGCCGCCGAGCTGGGCAAGGGCAACACTTACCCGGACCTGCTGGAAAAGCTCGCCCGCTACGAGTGCGCCCTGACCTCTTTCTACGAGCGGAACCTCGGGGTGTGCAGCTATGGAGCTTTCGCCTGCAAATGCTGGCCGGCTTTCGAGAAATACTTCGGGTTCGTGCCCTGTTATGTCAATTCCAGGCTGGCTTCCCGGGGAATCCCGGTGGCATGCGAGGTGGACATCTACGGGGCGCTCAGCGAATACCTGGCCTGCGCCGCCAGCGGAGGGCCGGCCACCCTGCTGGACATCAACAACACCGTACCCTCCGACATGCTGGAAAGCGCCGCGGACAAAGTCGGCGGTTACCGGCCGACCGACCTTTTCATGGGTTTCCACTGCGGCAATACGCCCACCTGCTGCATGCAGGACTTCTCGCTGAAATACCAGTTGATCATGCACCGGATGATGGAACCCGGCAAGGAGCCTGACATCACCCGGGGGACCCTGGAAGGCCGCCTGCGGCCGGGCGAGGTCACTATTTTCAGGCTGCAGTCCACTGCCCGGGGGGAGCTTACCTCGTATGCGGCCGAGGGTGAGATTCTCGACCTGGATCCCAAGTCGTTCGGTGGCATCGGCGTGATTGCAATCAGCGAGATGGCCCGCTTCTACCGCCACGTGCTGATCGGCAGGCGGTTCCCCCACCACACGGCGGTGGCTTTCAGCCATGCCGGGAAAACCCTTTTCAGTGCGGTCAGGATGCTCGGGGTCGGGGAAGTCTGTTTCAACCTGCCGGCAGGGACTTTTTACGGGGATGAAAACCCTTTTGCCTGATGCCGGGTTTCCCCCGCCGTAAGGTCCCTTTGCTTTCTCCGCTGGGGTAAGTTAACTTTAGCCTTCCAGGTGCGGCCGGCTGTTTGCGTCAATGCCGCAGGGCTAGTAAAAATATCAGTCCAGTTGACCTGCAAACAGTTGTAGAGTCCTTTTTTCAGGGGGTAGAAATGAACGAACCGATCAGCCGTCGCAGCTTTATCCGGGGTTCTGTCGCCGCCGGGCTTGCCACCTCGCTGGGTGCGGCCGCCCCGCTGGCTGCACGGGATGACCGCAAGGTTAGGGTGGGTTTTGTCGGAGTGGGCAGCCAGGGCACCAACCTGCTGCAAACCTCCCTGGTCATGGATGATGTCGAGGTCCCCGCGATCTGCGACATCGACACCGAACACCTCGAGCGGGCGCAGCGCCTGGTGGAGAAACGGGGACTGCCGAAGCCCGAGGGCTATACCGGCCCGGAAGACTACAAGAAGATGTCCACCCGGGAAGACCTGGACGCCGTGGTGACCGCTACGCCCTGGGAGCTGCACGTGCCGGTGCTGGTGGATGCCATGAACAACGGCAAGTACGCCTGCACCGAGGTCCCGGCCGCTTTCACTGTCGAGGACTGCTGGAAGCTGGTCGATACCAGCGAGCGCACCGGCATGCCCTGCTTCATGCTGGAGAACCATTGCTACCAGCAGAACAACCTCGCCGTGCTCCGGATGGTCCGCGCCGGCTTGTTCGGCGACCTGCTCCACGGCGAATGCGGCTACCAGCACGACGTGCGCTTCGTCAAGTTCGGCCCGGACGGCGAGCTGCTCTGGCGCGGCAAGCACTCGGTCACCCGCAACGGCGACCTCTACCCCACCCACGGCCTGGGACCGGTGGCCCACTGGATGGATATCTGCCGGGGCGACTATTTCGACTACCTGACCTCCACCGCCACCAGGTCGATGGGGCTCAACCACTTCATCCGCACGAAGTTCGGCGCGGACCACCCCAACGCCAGGCGCCAGTACGCCCTGGGCGACATCGTCACCACGGTGATACGCACTTACCAGGGGCTGACCATCACGATCAACCACGACACCCAGTCGCCGCGGCCTTACTCCAACATGATGAAGATCCAGGGCACCAAGGGCCTCTACAACGAGCTGAGGAAAGCGGTGTATTTCGAGGACCTCAGCCCGGAGGAGCACACCTGGGAGCCGTTCGACAAGTACCAGGAACAGTACGAGCACCCGATGTGGACCGCCTGGAAAGAGAAGTCGGAGCAGTTCGGCCACGGCGGCACGGACTACCTCAAGGTACGCTCGTTCTACGACGCGGTGAAAGAGAAGAAGCCCACGCCGATCGATGTCTACGATGCGGTGGCCTGGAGCGTGGTGACCCCGCTTTCCGAGCAGTCCGTGGCCGGGGGCAGCGTGCCGGTCAAGTTCCCGGACTTCACCCGCGGCAAGTGGAAAACCAATAAGCCTATTTTTGGAGTCTGAATTGACCGGCGAGTGCATTCAAAGCGGGACTCTATGCCTGGCTGGCGAAAGGGATTGAGTCTATGGTTT
>JAFGTO010000265.1 GCA_016934095.1 Candidatus Glassiibacteriota bacterium | reverse complement strand
GGATTTGATATACTTTTGAACCTGTTACAATGCCTGAAGTTATAAAATTGAGGCGATATTTTTATGAATAATTCGGGTTAAAAGTATACCGGTACTGCATGTCCCGTTCAAGCCCCGATTCCTGCCATCCACAGAGTCAGGGCGATAACCAGAATGGTTCCCAGTACTCCGAGCAGGAACCCCACCAGGTCTTCCTTGTTCCACCTGGTGAATTCGAGCTGGGTGCTCCGGAAAATTTTCTGGTTGTCGAAACGGGTCGGATTTTCGAAGGATTTCTCCAGCTCCCTGCGGTCTTTCTCCAGGTCCGGCTGCACCGGAGTCTTCATTTTTACATAAAAGCGGTCAAGTATGCCGCTTTGCACGGGACGGGTGAAGATGGAAAAGAGAATCATCAGAAAAATGGGCAGTACTATACGGAAAGGCAGCCGCAGGGTTTCGATCATCGGGTTGGCAAATTTTGAAAGGTCAAACCCGAGCCGGTCAAGAAAAATCATCTCCAGGTTGAAAAACCCCTGGCCGCTGCGGTTACCCTGGCTGTCGACCTTGATCCCCTTGGTCCAGTAAATCGACTTGGCCGGAGGCTTGGTGGTGATCTCGATCATCTGGCCGATTTCCAAGTCTGCGGGGCGTGGTGTCTCTGCCAGCCCTTGTGCCTCGAGCTTTTCCCAGAGCTCGATTTCCCGGTTGCGCCGCTGGATATCGAATTCCCTTGCCCGGTACTGCCGCGTAATCTCTGTGGTCTGGGTCGCCGCCAGGTATTTCTCGTTGGTCCTCAGCGATGGATAGACTACCGGCATAAGGATCGGCACCAGGAAAAAGAGCGCGGCACTGACGATAATGGCCACCCAGGCGGCAGCGCGGCTGGCTCTCCGCCAGTACATGGCCACCCAGACCGTGGCGGCGAAAATTACCGGCAGCTCCCAGGCTACCTTGAGCTGGTCGAAGACATCATAGTAGTAGATGGAGAAGAACACGCCGCCTGAAATCGCCAGTGCGCTGCAGATTCTTCCGACCAGTACGTAGTGAGATTCGCTGAGGTCCGGCCGGACCCAGGAATACAGGTTGCGTACCAGCAGGCTGCTGGCTACCAGGATGTAGCAGCTTGCACTGGACATCAGCGCCGCCATCAGGGCGGTTATCATCAGCCCGACCAGCCCCAGACCCAGCGGTCCCAGCAAATCCAGCGTAGCATGCCCCCAGACCAGGTCCGGGTCGGCGATCTGTCCTGCATACAAGGCCAGGGCCACCAGGCCGGTCAGTGTCCAGAGAATGGTCAAAAAGCGCTTGATAAAATTCCCCACCATGATCCCGATCCTGGCGCTGAGCTCATCCTTGGCCGAACCGCCGCCAACTACGATCATGTGCGGCTGTACCACTATACCCACCAGGTTTATCAGGGTCACGGCCAGCAGGTAGTACCAGGTAAAATCGCTGGCAGAGGGCGAGCCGAGGATGTCGAAAAACTCCTCGGGTATCTTTTCGTGCATCAGCCGGAATCCATCCATCATCCCCTGGCCGCCGAAACGTGCGCTTATCTGGTTGAGTCCGAAAGGTATCAGGATGAACGACAGCAGAATGATAAAAATTCCCTGCACCAGGTCGGTGAGGTAGGCCGCAGTCAATCCCCCGGCCCAACTGTAAAGCAGCACCACCAGGCCGATCCCGATAATCAGCGCCGGGCCGCTCAGGTAGCTGAATCTTCCCCGCGGCTTGATTTCACGGATGTTGCCGAGCTCCTCCTTTTCCTCTGCGGAAAGCAGCTTGTAGTCGCGGCCCTCGAGCTCGATCATCCGGTTGAACAGCCCCAACTCCCGGGTCTGCTGGACAGACAGCTCCTGGGCCGGTTTGGGAGTCAGGGCCAGGATGGTCTTGGAGGCGGCTGAAAAACCCACCGACAGCCAGACGATAAAGAAGAAAAGGCCGAAGATGGCGTACATCCCCGCCATCGAGCGGCTCTGGTAACGCTCTTCGAAAAAGTCTCCCATGGTCATCATGCGGTACCTGCGGTACCAAAGGCCGATGAACCAGTAAAAAGGAGTACAGAAAAGGTAATTCAGCACTGTCCAGATACCGGAAAGTCCGCCGACAAAAGTATTGCGCGCAGTCCCCACCGGGCTGTCGGTCGAGGTACCCGAGCCGAACATGGCGAAAACCTGAAGGAGCTTGCCGAACGACCGGCCGCCCATAAAAAAATCTTCCTGGTTTTTAATCCGCCTCATCGACCAGTAGCCGATACCGAGCATCAGAGCGACGTAAAGCACTATTACGATGAAATCGGCGGGACTCAAGCCTATCATGGTGATTGTCCTCTTTGCGGAGTTAGTGTAATCAGCCCCCTGGCACGACTTTCTTTTGCCGGAAACGGTGCAGGGCTCGCGAAAACTTCCCGGTGAACCGGGCAGCGGCCGCTGCGGGGACAGGCTGCATCCCGGAGACCTCAAGCCGGCATTGCAGAAGATTTAGCAGCGCGGTGAAATATTAATGCGTTAGGGTATAAAGGCTTCTCAAGGGCCGTTTCCACTCCTGAGACAATAAAATGAGGCAAGAAGACCATAATTGCATAACATATAAAAATTCTTACATCTACGCTGGAAACGGCTTGCCATTCCCTTGACAGCCCATGAAGCAGTAAATTTTACCGCGGGGCGTTGAGGTATTATTCCAACCCCCCTCTAGAAATGTACTATGCTGAAAATATCCACCTCTTCCAGGCGTTTCCTGCCTTCGAGGAAATCGAGCTCCACCAGGAACGCCACTCCCAGGATCCGGGCCTGCCGGCCGCGAATAAGCTTGCAGGCTGCCGCGGCCGTGCCGCCGGTGGCAAGCAGATCGTCCACCAGCAGCACCCTGTCCCCCTTACTCAGCCCGTCCCGGTGGATTTCTATGCTGTCAGTACCGTACTCCAGCTCGTAAGTTTCCGACACAGTCTCGGCCGGAAGCTTTCCGGGCTTGCGGATCGGCACGATTCCCGCTCCCAGCCGGTAAGCCAGCGCCGAGGCGATCAGATAGCCCCTGGCTTCGATGGCAACCACTTTCTCCACGCCCTTGTCGCGGTATTGCCCGGTAAAGATATCGATTATTTCGCGGAACAGCTCGGGCTTGATGATCAAAGTGGTGATATCCTTGAACAGGATACCCTGTTTCGGAAAATCCGGTACATCCCGGATGGCCCTGGCAAGGTGTTCGTATTTCGGCATCGACTCTCCTTTTTTACTTTCATCCTCAAAAGAGAATGATCTGGGGAATGACTGCCTCAATAAGCTCGTAATTTCGGCAGCAAGACGAAAGGATCGAACGGGCGCCCGTGTTTCCTGGTTTCGAAGTGCAGGTGGCTTCCCGTAACTCTGCCGGATTTACCCATCAAGGCCACCACCTGCCCCCTGCGGACCCGGTCGCCGGTTTTCACCAGCAGCTCCGAGCAGTGAGCATAATAAGTAGTCAGGCCGTGGCCGTGGTCGATAGTCAGCAGCACGCCGTACCCGCTCCTGTTGCCGCTGAAAGTGACCTTGCCGGCCCCGGAGGCGTGCACGGGTGTCCCTACTTCTCCATCCAGGTCCACGCCCGTGTGGAAATCTTTCCTGGCGGTCAGCGGGTCGGTCCGGCTGCCGAAACGTGAGGTCAGCCGTGCGGTGCTGACTATCGGCAGCGGCCAGACTAGTCTGCGGTCCGGTTCGTCAAAGACAATTTTTTCCGCGGCTTTCTGCCTTGGAACCCGCCCGGCGCAGCCATCAATAATAAAAACCGCCAAGGCTATCAACAGAACTACCCGTACCCCGAAGCAGACCCTGCACCACCCTGGCACACCAGGCGGCCGCCGCTTAAGACAAGACATCACCGGATTCCCTTCAATAACGAATCCCGAACGCTCGATATTGCCCTGTCGGTTGTTCAAGATAAGTTTTCACCCCTACCACGTGTGAATAAGAGGGGCCCCTGGAGACTTCTTCCATGAAAGATTCAACCTCTCCCCTTCCGCCTTCCGCAACGACTTCCACCTCACCGCCCGGCAGGTTTCGCACATATCCTGCCACTTGATATTTCTCAGCCACCCTGCAGGTAAAGAACCTGAAACCTACGCCCTGAACCATTCCTCCGAGTACCATCCGCTGACGATATTCGGGTGTCAACTTTTTCCTCCCCGCTGCCATCGATAGCATTGTACAACTTTTCAAAAAAATATAGACTACTCCGGGTTGAGAGTCAAGATGAAGCTTTTTGCAACTATTTCCTAATTATTTACAAATATTCTTCGGGAAAAAGATCCTTAGCTTGAATTGATCTCTTGCTTTTATTATATAAAAACAGACTAAAGATTATTGTCAATAATTTAATCTGAATATTATCGCCCGGATATATCCTGCATTCGTTATCCTTTTAGATACCAATTTAATTTATTTGTTTGTTTTATAATCATTTAGCTCTTTTTCCGTCTTTGCCTTTTTGTCTGCCCATGGGCAAAAATTTAAATTAGTTCTTGACAAATCAATATCGAAGTTATAAAATAAGTGCAATAGAGTATAGTTGGTTTAATATCATTCATTTCCTGAAAATCCTGAATTTCAGATATCATTAAAAAATTAAGTGCTTCGAGTTGCCGGCGCGGTAACTTAATTGAGTTTGCTGATTTGTGGCGAAAACAGAAAATGCTGTGCGATATTAATTGTTATCTTCTATTTGATTAGGCGTTAATTTATATATTATCAGCCTATTAATTTTATATAATACTGTAATGCTACCTGTTTATCTCTTATAACTATGGACCAGGTTTAATTGTAACCGCCATGATCTCTTACTTAAACTTTAATGAGGTTATCTAATGGATCAGAGAAAGATTATTGGAGAAAACATCAAGACCGCACGCAAGCTGAAAGGCCTGTCGCAAAGGGCTCTGGCTGAAAAACTCGGTATAGCTTTCCAGAATCTCAGTGTCTGGGAGAACGGCAAAGGCGCTCCTTCCGCCAGGTACCTGATGAAGCTGGCGGAAATTCTTGAGATCAGCATCGACCAGCTGACTTCCGAAAGGGGAGTTACCGATGCTGTCTCCTACGCCCAGGAACAGAGATTGAGTTCTTTTCGCCCGCCCTACCAATCTGAAAGCATGCGTACCCAGCTGCAGGCGGACATTTCCGGATCGCTGCTGGCGGGCCTGGCTGAAAGCCACTCCATGAAACTCATCGTCGCCTACCTGGAGGAAATTATCAACCTGCTGAGACAAACCCCTCAACAGCCCCGTCCTCTAAGGCACGTAGCCGACAGTAAGCTGTATTCGACGGCGGTTCAAGACAGGCAGCAGGTCCCCCTGCCCCCGTCGGGCCTGTCGGCTGAAGCCCGCAACCGCTGGGAGCGGAACGCTGCAGCCTTACTGCGATGGTCTCAGTCGGACGTGAGTTTCTGGGTTCCCCGCTGGGTACTCGAAAAGTTCTGCCAGGAAGTCGAGGAGTCTAAGTCTGTCAGCGATCCAGGAGTAACATCTGATATCATCAAAGGGCTTCTGGATCAGGGCCAGCACTGAGGTGTAGCCCGTGTCGACGGCTGCACCCTTGTCTTTTCCCGGGATACCTGGAGTTTCACGTGTCCGGATAGCTGACCGCTTTTATCTCTTGAATTGGTCATCGCTCGCTAACCCCGCGGCTTGCCTCGGGGTTAGCGAGCGAATAATAATAATTGACAAATACCTTACCGCGCGTTAGTCCCTCGCTTTCCGCCCCCCGTGTGATCGCCCGACGATTCCAGGCTGATTCGTAACTGCGAACTCGGACAATCCGGCTTTCCCCTGCCGATAATAGTTGACTCCACCCGGGTTTACCGGTACTATCCAGGTATGAAAAAGAAGAAAAGAAACAAGGGCCCCCGGTCGCTCAAGATCCAAAAGGAATTGGACCGTATCTTATCCGGCCTTAGCGGTACGGTGGACTATACTTTTGACCATCAGCGCAGCGAGGAGCCGCTGTTTTCCCCCCGGGTCCTCTCCGTGGCAGGCAACCGGGAGCTGTTTAACAGCCTGGCCCTCAGGGATTACCATTATCTGCGAAACCTGCCTATTCTTGCCGCTGAAAGGATCCTGCCTCTTCTGCTCCCCCAGTCGGTCTGGGGCCGGGCCCGCAATGGACATGGTATGTTCTGCGACGAGCAGGGCAGACCTCTCGTCTTCGCCGATGCCACTTTCGACCACGTGATAACCGGCATCGGTAACGAAGATCTCGGCATCCACGGCCTGGAGGTAAAAAGGCTCCGCCAGAGACTGCTGGACAACCTCGAAAAATTCCTGCTGGGCTGCCTGGAGACCGAAAGGGCCGCTTTCGGCCCGCCGGATGACGAGGCCGGCAATCCTCTGGGAGTAAAGTTCCTCGACGGCGTATCGCTGGACACTTCGGCCTTCCTCAAGGGCTTCGCCCTCGGGGTCATGATGGACAACTGGCGATGCAGGCAGCAGGCTGCAAAACATTTCAGGGTGACCCTGAGCGGCCAGCCGCTGGTCCTGGGAGGCGGGGAAAGCCTGTTAGTGGACTACGACAGGTTCATCCAGGTCGGGCTGACCGAAGAGCAGGCGGCCGACGAGGCCAGCTCCGCCGAAACCCTGGGAAAACTGCGCGAGCTCCGGGTGATTGTCCCGGACCGGGACAGTACCCTGAAAAGAAGGCCGGTGGGTGTATATTTCCGCAGGATGATAGGACCCGGGATAAGCGATGACGCCGCCATTGTCTACCTGGGGAAGACGTATGGAGTCGATGCCCTGTACGGCTGTTTCGTGGCCGATGCCGCTGATACCTACGACAAATACCTGGCAGACTATGTCGAGGGGGGAACGGATGAAAAGCTGCTGCAGACTCTCCGCAAGCGCCTGGGCTCACGAGGCAAGAGCCTGGCCGATGACCAGGAGGTGCGCCGGATGATCTATTTCAGCGCCAAGGCCAATGACCCGCCCATCGATGTCAGCAGCAGCCACCGCCGGCTGATCCAGGTCGAGCCCGGATCGAAAAAGCCCACTCTGCTCAACCACCTGACCTATGTCGACGGCGGCGAGCCGGCCCGCATACCCATGGGATACAACCGTTACGACAGCGACAAGTTCTACGCCGCAATAGCCCAGAGGGCCGAGATCCTGCGGCTAGGCTGGTAGCTGTACCCGGCAAAACGGCCGGGCAACCTGTTTCCATGGCTGTTAAACAGCAGGCGCGGGAAAAGCATGGAGAAAAAAGGCAGGGTCTAAAAAGAAGCGGAAAACAAAGGGCGGAGCTACCGTCCGGAGATTAAAAAAAACATCACTCTCAAGTTTCTCTTGACCAGCCTCGCCTCCTCGCACAAGTCTCTAATACCTGTGCGCAGGCTGTTATTCGTGCGGTAATTCATCTCGACCTTCCATTGATCAGGTTAGATCCGCTCCGGTGCCGGCTGCCCGTACCGGAAAAAATCAGAAGCCGCGGTGCAGGGCCAGGAAGAAGCGCCCGTCGATATTCCGCTCTCCATCGTTAAAACTGGCAAATAGCCTCAGGTCCGGCCGCAGGCTGAACCCGGAGGACAGCGGGCAGAGCGCGCCGGCTCCCAGGTTGGCCGACGGGTTGGTCTCCGAACCGGCCCCATCGACTCCGCTCAGGTAAAACAGTCCGCCGCCGGCACAGAGGTATGGCATCAGCCAGGGTCTGCTCCAGCCCAGCGGATAAAGCAGGTCCAGGCTCAAGCCGGCTCCCCGCCTGTCGCCTTCCAGGAAGAGATAGCCGGCTTCCAGCTCCAGTCCAAAACCGGACATGGATTCCGGGAACCAGCTCACCGCCCCTCCGATTGTCAAATCCTTTTCTTTGGTATACATCCCGCTGAACAGGTCAAAACCGCGGTAGCCGGCCCAGGAGCCTCCGGCCTCCGGAAACTCCTGGCTCCTGAGGGCCTTCCCTTTCGCTCCTCGCTTGCCGTGCATGGCACTATCGGCCTGGGTGTATTTATCGACCATTCCCTCGAGGTGGCTCACGGCCTGCTCGATCCTGCGGATCTTGGCATCCGATTTGTTCAGCTCCTCCTGGAGGGTATTATAAAGCGGCGAAGCGGGCCCCGAGAGTAACGCCTTTCCCTCCTGAGCTGCGGCCATTGCCGAGAGCTGGAGAGCGCTCGTGCGCACGAAGCCCCTGGTATTCGATTCCGGAAGCATCACCTCGCTCCATTCCTCGCCCCTTTTCACCAGCTCCAGCCTGGTGCCCCGCGGCAGGATGTCCAGCACTGCGGAGCTGCCGTCCGGGGACTGGAAAACCAGGGTCCCATCCCGGCCGACCGCTGCCTCTTCCGCCCTGAGCCCTGCCGGGAGCAGAAAAACCAGGAATAAGATGAACAAGATCCTGCCTCCCCGGCATTCGCCCCGGGGACCGCTGCAAACAGCCATGGCAATGTTCCGGCGATTGAGTGGAAACGGCCTGAAATCAGCTTTTTACCAAAGTTTTAGGCAATTTCCATACCATAAACCCTGCCGGGAGCGCCGCCGGCGGACGGTTTTTCGCCCCAGGGGAGCAGGTGCGAAAGCCGCACGGGGCAGTGCAGGCTCCGGACATGCTCCCGGGCAGTCAAGCCCTCAGTCCCGGCCGGCCGGGAAAACTGCAGACCTGCCGTGCCCGGCGGGAAAATTATTCCGCGGCTGTGTCGTAAGGGAATAGTGAGGAGGGAAGGTCAGGCAGGGTGTCTTCTCCAGCGGTAACGGACCTGGCAAGCGCCCTCGCCTGAGACCATGCAGGCGCCGACCGGCGTGGCCGGGGTACAGCGGCTGCCGAAAAGCCGGCATTCTTCCGGAGAGGCCGCTCCACGGAGTATCTTACCGCAGATACAGCCGGCCGGCTCCTGCGGCTCCGGCAAGTCGAGCCGGTAACGGGCCAGTGCATCCCAGCGACTGAGCTCCGGTCTCAGGCTCAAACCGGTCCCCGGGACTGTCCCGATCCCGCGCCAGACGCTGTCTGCAGGCTCGAAAACCTCATCCATCAGCCGGCGGGCTTTCTCATTGCCCTGCTCCCGCACTCCCCTGCGGTACTGGATCTCCACCCCGGCCCGGTGGCTTTCCACCTGCTCGACCAGCATGAGAACGCTCTGCAGGACATCCAGTGGCTCGAAGCCGCAGATCACGCAAGGCACCCGGCGCTGTTCGGCGGCGTAACGGTACGGGGCGGTGCCGGTAATCACGCTGACATGCCCGGGGCAGATCAGGCCGTCGAGCTTGACTTCATCGCTGTCCAGCAAGGCCCGGATGATTCCGGGGGTGGTCTTGTGGGCGCTGACCACCGAGAAATTATCCACGCCCAGCTCGCGGGCTTTCAGCACTACCGCGGCCGTGGCCGGCGCCGTGGTCTCGAACCCGATACCGAAAAAGACCACCTGGCGCCCGGGGTTGCTGCGCGCCGCTTCCAGGGCATCATAGCTCGAGTAGACCACCCGCACGTCCGCCGAGCCGCGGCCGCGCTCCACCAGGAGCGAGCTGGCCGAGCCTGGCACGCGCAGCATGTCTCCGTAGCTGGCCACGATCATTCCCGGCAGGCGCGCCAGGGCTATCATGCGGTCGATCATCCCGACCGGGGTAACACAGACCGGGCAGCCCGGGCCGGACAGCAGGCTTATCTGTGCGGGCAGCAGGGACTCCAACCCGTAGCGGGCGATAGTCGCGGTGTGCCCGCCGCAGAACTCCATGAAGCTCGCCGGCCGGGTGGAGAGCTTACGGATTCTCCCGGCCACGGCTGCTGAGAGCCCGCTGTCCCTGTACTCGTCAACGTGTTTCAAGCTCAGAGATCTCCCTCAGCATCTCCAGGGTCCGCTGCGCTTCCTCTTCATCCAGGCGCTCCAGTGCAAACCCCGCGTGCACGATAACATAGTCTCCCGCGGACACCGGCTCGGCCAGCAAATCCAGGCTCACCGCAACCGACACCTCGCCGAAACTTACCTTGGCCCTGTTATCTTCGACTTTTTCGACACGGCCCGGAATCCCGAGGCACATCTGCCCTCCTCTGATAAAAGTCTGATCCACGATTCGATTCGCTGTCAAGGCTCAGCGCAAGGCGCTGTGAGAAATTATCACACCGCTTTTCCGGACATTTTTCTGCCGAACCGGTCAAGAACCTTGTTTAAATCTCTGGCTCGCGGCTATGACCGCCTGACCCAGGCTGATCCCCCCATCCCCAGGCGGCACCCTGCGGTGAGAATACACCTTCAGGCCTTTCCTGCGCAGGCCGGCGGCCACCTTTTCCAGGAGCCGGCGGTTGTTGAACACTCCGCCGGTAAGCACGGCCCGGTTCAATCCCCTGTGCGCGGCCAGCAGTCCTCCCAGCTCCGTGATCACCCGGGCGAGGCAGTGGTGAAAGCCCAGGGCTACCAGCGCAGGGTCTGCGCCTGCGGCAACATCCCGGGCGACAGCCTCCAGCATCGGCCCCAGGTCCGGCACCAGCGGCCCGCTACCAGGGACCTGCCCGGCCGCCTCGAAAGGATAGACCGGCATTTTCCTGGTATTTGCCCGCATGGCCAGGCTCTCCAGCTCCATGGCCGGCTGGCCCTCGTAGAGGGTGAACGCCCTCAGGCCGACCAGAGCGGCCACCGCATCGAAGAGTCGGCCGCAGCCGGAGCTCAAGGGGCAGTTAAGCTTACGCTCGACCATGCGGTCGATCAATTCTACTTTTTTCCGCCCGACATGTTCCCACAAACCCAGCCCCAGGCTGTCCAGCCGTCCGGCTCCCATCACCCCGCCGAACACGCTGCGCGCCATGCGCCAGGGCTCGCGCACCGCGGCTTCCCCGCCGGGCAGCGGCCAGTAAGGCAGGTGCGCTGCCCGCTCGAAAGACTCCTCATCCGCGACCAGGAACTCCCCGCCCCAGACTGTCCCATCGCCGCCGTAGCCGGTCCCATCCATCGAGATCCCCAGCACCGGGCCGCTCAGGCCGTGTTCCGCCATGCAGGCAACCACGTGCGCGTGGTGGTGCTGGACAGCCACCGCCGGCAGGCCGCTGCTCTCCACGGCCCAGCGCGTGCTGAGGTAATCCGGGTGCAGGTCGTGGGCCACCAGCACCGGCTCGACCTCGAGCAGGCGTGCGAGCTGCTCCACGGTCAGCCTGAAAAACCTCATGGTCTCGGGACTGTCGAGGTCCCCCACGTGCTGGCTGAGGAAAGCCTCCCGGCCCCTGGTCAGGCAGACCGTGTTTTTCAGGTGCCCGCCCACGGCCAGCACCGGTGGGAACTCCCGCCGCAGGCTCACCGGCCCGGGGACATAGCCCCGGCTGCGTCGCAGCGGGAAAGGCCCCCCTGCGGCGGCAAGCAGGACCGAGTCATCGCAGCGCATGTGGATCGGCCGGTCGTGCAGCAGGAAACAG
>JAFGTO010000264.1 GCA_016934095.1 Candidatus Glassiibacteriota bacterium | reverse complement strand
GTTAAATATGTTATGTTTGATATGTTATGTCAAGGAAAATTATGGAAAAAAAAGCAAAAGCCGAATTCATCCCTGACGCTCCGCTCTCCACGGGCGACATCGCGCACTACTGTCATACGACCGTAATGCAGGTCAACCGGTGGATTAAGAGCAAATCGCTCAAGGCATTCCGCAATCCCGGGGGGCAGTACCGGATTAACAAGAGAGACTTCAAGCGGTTTCTCGAAAGCAACGGGATGCCGGTTATCGACGAGTTTTTTCAAAAGACATCCGGGAAAAAGATCCTGGTGGCTGATGATGACCGCACTGTGGTTGCGGCGATCAGCTATCTGCTGAGAGCTCATTCGCCGGATTTTGAGGTGGAAGCGGCCGGGGATGGATACGAGGCGCTGATAAAAGCCGGGGATTACAAGCCGGACCTGATGATCCTTGACATAAGAATGCCTAAGATCGACGGGCTCGAGATCTGCCGCCGCCTGCGGCAGAATCCGCAGATTACCTCGGGAATAAAGATCCTGGCGATAACTGGCCACTCGGAAGCCTACAACAGGGACCTGGTAATAGCCAGCGGTGCGGACGAATATCTTCTCAAGCCTTTTGACAAAGAAACTCTTCTTAAAATGGTCGATGAACTGATCGGATGAGCGCTGAAGCCCCTAAAATAATCGTGGTGGATGATGACGATGCTTTCAGGAGGGTGGTAGCGAGGCTTCTCAAAGCAAATGGATTCCAGGCATTGGAACCGACCACAATGACAGAGATTATCGGAGTTATCCGGAAGGAAAATCCGGAATTGATGCTTCTCGACCTGTGCATGCCCAGGACTTCGGGCATGGAAGTTGTCAAAACCATCAGGAGCATGGGCATGAACCTGCCGGTAGTGATTATTTCCGGCCGGATCAGGCCTGAGGACCTCGAGATTCTCCGCTCGCACGGGGTGAGCGAGTTTCTGGTAAAGCCGTTCACCATGAATACGCTTTTAACCAGGATCGAAAAAGTTTTCGGAAAACCTGTGGTTGAACGCTCTCGGCGGCCTGCAGATAAAGGCTGAGAGCTCTTTGAAAAATATACCGATGGAGGAAAAGACCAGCGGAATAGTCCAACCCCCGGTTGTTTGAATAGTACAAAGCCGCCCCCCATGACAAAAAAACGAAACAGGTTCAGTTCCAGGAGATTGCGCTATGAAAGTACTATTCTGCAAGAGACTGATCATACCAATGTCGCTGTTTTTTGTTTCTTTCCCGGCGCTTTGGGCCGGGCCTCTGGAACGGGAGCTTACGGAGGAGGTATTCTTCCAGCCCATCGAGACGGTGATCACTGCCGGTCGGACCGAGCAGAGTATCGAGCGGGCCCCGGCGACGGTCGCTGTCATCTCCTCCGAGGAGATCAAGGCTTCCGGCGCCCTGACGATTCCTGACCTGCTGCGTCTGGTACCCGGCCTTGACGTGATGACTATCGGCTCCTCCCATTTCGAGGTAAACGCCCGGGGCCTGAACCAGGTCCTGTCCAACAAGCTGCTGGTCCTCATCGATGGACGCTCTGCCTATTTCGATTTCTTCGGAGGCGTTATCTGGCAGGCTTTCCAGATCGTCATGGACCAGATCGACAGAATCGAGGTGGTGCGCAGCCCCAGCTCCGCCCTTTACGGCGCGAACGCTTTCAGCGGAGTAATCAACATCATCACCAAGACTCCGAGACAGCTGCACGGAGGCCGGCTGAGTGTGGTCGGGGGTGAAAACTCGACCCTTCACACCTCCTATGTCCAGGGGGACCGGAAAGGGGACACGGGATACCGGGTGGCTATCGGCACCAGGCAGATGAATAGTTTCAAGGACCCCGACAAGGACACCGATGAAAATATCCTAGGTAACTTTTACCTGGAACACCGCTTCAAGAACGATGCGAAGCTCTCGGTAGAAGGCGGCCTGATCCACGGCTTCATCGTACAGAACGTGCGGCTGGAGGATGTAAAGGTAGATGCCACTACCAGTTATGCCAAGATGAACCTCGATCACGGGCCGTTCAAGCTGCAGGCATTCTGGAACCGGGGCGATGAAACGAGCGGGGCGTTTTTCCCGCCCGGGCCCGACGTGGACATACTCTACAATACCTTTGACCTGGAAGCCCAGCACATGGTGAACCTGGGGCTTAAGCATACCTTTATCTACGGGGCTTCATACCGGTTCAACACCATTGAGTCAAACATCATCGACCGGGACCATAAACAAAATTTGATTGCCGGCTATTTTCAGGATGAGTACCGGCCCATACCCGAAGTCAGTTTTCTGGCGGGTGCGAGGATAGACTACCACCCGCTGGTCGGTACGAATTTCAGCCCCAGGGGCAGCGTGATCTACGCCCCGGTGGGCAGCCATACTTTCCGGGTCTCGGTCGGCAGAGCCTTCCGCAATCCAAGCTTCACCGATTCCTATATGCAGTTTACCATCCCTCCTCCACCCGGAATGCCCATCGGCGTGAACCTGGTAGGCGAGCCTGATCTGGAGTCTGAGAAAATCACTACTTATGAGTTCGGCTATACTTATTTCCCCCGCCATTATTTCCGGGCAGAGGTGGATGTCTTTGCTTATGAATTCAATGATTACATCGGTTCCGGTGCGCTCAACATGGTCGATAGAGTCCCGGTCCAATCGTTTGTGAACCTCGGCAGGGCGACAGCCTACGGATTTGAATTGACCGCCGATATACTGCCCGCGCCGTGGCTGAAACTCTCGAGCAATTACAGTTATCAGGACCTGGACAATAACTACACCGTACTGAGGATGCAGGCTCCGCCGAGCCACAAGGCCAATTTCAAGCTTTTTCTCTCGCTGCCTGCAGGATTTTCCTCCTCGTTTTCGGCAAGCTATGTCGGTGAGGCCACCTGGGAAGTTCCCACCGTCACCGGTGATTACACTTTAGTGGAGACCAAGGCGCACACACGCTGCGACGCCAGGCTGGGTTATCTCTGGGAGAAGTGCCATTTGGAGCTCTCTGTGGCCGCTTACAACCTTTTGAACAGCAGAAATCTTGAATATCCCCTGGCTGAAAAGATCAACAGAAGATTAACCGGAGGAGCGAGTTTATCCTTCTGAGGAATTTCTGCGATTTTTCTCCCGGGAAATAAGCAGTCAAAATGAACTTTTACCGAAGAAAAAGTTATGCAGCCGGTAAAGGCGCTTCGGCTTTGGTTTTTGCCTGCCTTATTACGGCTGCGGGGCCGCTCCGGGCAGAGCCTGCCCTGATAGCTCTGGTCAAGAGCGCGGCCCGGACTGAATACGAGCAGACGACAGAAATGCTGGTCTCGGCTCTCGAAGGAAACCGTTTGGAGCTGGCAGTCGAGGAATCTCATCTCGAAAACAGCCAGGGGCGGGAAGATGTCTTCTGGCGAGGGATTACCCAGAAAGGGCCGGACTTGATCATTACCGTAGGCACCCCGGCCACCCGCTCCGCAATGGCGCACGTCAGGAATATTCCGATCGTCTTTACCATGGTTCTCGATAATCTGATCGATCTGAATTCGCCTGCCAGAAACTCCGATGTCTGCGGCGTGACCCTGGCAATACCGGTCGAAAAACAGCTCGAGATGATGAGGATGGCCCTGCCCGATATCAGAAGGGTGGGCTTCATCTACAGCCGCGGCTCGGCACAGATGTATCAATCAGCCAAAGATATCGCTAACCGGGAAGGCTTGCGCCTCCTGGCTTCCGAGATCGCCTCCGAGCGCGACATTCCTGAAATCCTGAGGAGGATTCTGCCTGAAATCGACGTTTTATGGATGCCTCCGGATGCGGTGATTTACGAAAGGAATATCCTGCGGTTCATCCTGCTGGAATGTTTCCAGAACAACGTGCCGATCATGGCTGCTTCCAGGCAGATCGCCATAGCCGGCACGCCTCTGGCCCTGGGAGTCGATTACGAGGACATCGGCAGGCAGACAGCCGAGCTTGCCCTGAGAAGACTGTCCGGCAGGACCTTTTCGAGATCCGGGATCCAGCACCCGCGCAAGGTGGTTCTTTATATCAATGAGAGAGTGGTCTCGAAACTCGGCATTAATATTCCGCAGAACATTGTCGACCAGGCGATAACCCTGCAGAGCGGGAGCCATTGATGCTTTTCTCTTCACTGAGGAAATCGATCAGCCTGCACCTGGGTACTAAATTCATTCTGGCGGTGATCCTGCTGCTCAGCGCGATCTCGGTCACCCTGACCAGCTTTTTCATCAAGAGGCAGGAAGGCTCTCTGACCGATGAGCTGCGAAAGAGAGCTTTTTCGCTGGCCAGCAACGTGGCGTTCAACAGCCAGTACGCAGTTCTGTCCGGAGATATCAAAACCATGCAGAACCTGCTTGCCGGAGTAAAACAGGAAATCGATATCAGAGAAGCTTTTATCATCGACCTGGATGGTAAGATCCTGGCTCATCAGGACCCGGACCGGATGGGTAAGACCGTCAGCTTCTCCGGCGAGTGCGACACCCTGCAACAGCAGAAATGGATTCTCACAGAAGATGAAAATATCTGGAGGACGATCAACCTGATCGAGATTGAAAGAAAACAGGTCGAGGGCGACGAGATACTCCTTTTTTCCTCTCCGGAAAATGTCGATTCTCAACCGGGAGGCGAATCGAAAATAGCCTACCGGGAAAAACTGGGCTTTGTGGTGCTGGCGGTTTCGCTCGAGAACATGAACAGGGCCGTGGCGGCCGCTACCAGGCACGCAATAATCATAACCCTGATAATGGTCTTATTGGGAGCCCTGGCGGTAATCTACCTGGTCAGGAGTGTGGTGGTCCCGATCTATCATCTGGCGAATGCCACCAAAGCGGTGGCCCAGGGAGAATTTGACCAGGAAGTGCCGATCAACAGGCTGGATGAGATCGGTGTTCTGGCAAATTCTTTCAACAACATGATCAGGCAGTTGAAATTGTCCAGGGAAGAGATCGAGGCCTGGAACCGCGAGCTCGAGGCCAAAGTAGCCGAGAGGACTAAGGAATTGGAGGAAAAGCATTTTGAGCTGGAAAAAGCTTACGAAGAGCTGAAGACGCTGGACAAAGCGAAAGATGATTTCCTTTCCCTGGTTTCTCACGAGCTGAGGACTCCTTTAAGCTCGGTCCTGCTTTATTCGGAGATGCTGCTGGACGGGATTACTGTTTCCGAAGAGTCGCGCACTGAGTTCCTGTCCACGATTGTCGATAACTGCAAAAGGCTGACCCGCCTGATAAATGACGTACTCGACCTTTCGAAAATCGAGGCGGGCCGCATGCCTTTCAAGCTGGTGCAGCTGAAATTCAGGAGCCTGGTTGGAGAAACCCTCTCAGGACTCCGGCCGAATATCGAGGGCAAGGGCATCGAATTTATCTGCGGTGAGGTGGACGACCGCATCCGCTTGTGGGGCGACAAGGACAAGGTCATCCAGGTGCTGACGAACATCGTCTCCAACGCCACGAAATTCACCCCCAAGGGCGGGGAAATATCTGTTTCGCTAACCGATTGCGGAGACATGGGTCTGATCGCAGTGAAAGACACAGGAAAAGGAATCAGAAAAGAAGATATACCCAAAGTTTTCGACAGGTTCAGCCACTTGGAGAGTATCGATCATCACCACTCCGAGGGTACCGGCCTGGGTATGACCATATCCAAATCGTTGATCGAGCGTTTGGGAGGTGAAATCTGGATTGAGAGCAAGCTCGGCCAGGGTACGACCGTCTTTTTCACCTTACCCAAAGCCAGGCGTGTTTCCGGCATCAGAGCAGAGAGGATGTTAGAAGATGGAGCTTGACCCCAAAAAAATCTTAATTGTGGATGATGAAAAATCTATCCGTCAGGGGCTTTTCTGTTGTATTAAAGCCGCCGGTCTGGAACCGCTGACCGCGGAGAACGGAAAGGAAGCCCTGGCCATGATTCACGAGTACCGGCCGGCTTTGATAGTGCTCGATGTCATGATGTACGGGTTATCGGGACTGGAGATCTGCCGTATCCTCAGGAATAATCCCCGGACCAGGAAGATCAAGATCGTCTTCCTCTCCGCCAAAGGGCAGTTGAAAGAGCAGGCTGAAGGGATAGAGGCGGGGGGAGACTATTACATGACCAAGCCTTTCGACTACAGGGAATTGATAAAGATTATCAAGGATCTGCTTAAGACCGATGAAACCAGGGAGCATGAAAAATGAGGGTTATACTGAGAGAACACAAAGAAACCCGGTTTGAACAGGATGAGAGTGCCACTTCCAGGGTCTTGGTCGTCGATGACGAGGATGACATTCGCAGTGGACTGGTTTTTTTCCTGAGGAAAGAGGGTTACGAATCGTTGGAAGCCAGGAACGGCCGGGAAGCTATGGAAGTGATTACCCTTGAAAAACCCGACCTGGTACTGCTGGACCTGATGATGCCCGAGGTGAACGGCCTGGAGTTGTGTCAACAACTGAAAAACAACGAGGAGACCCGCTTGCTGCCGGTAGTAATGATTACCGCCGTGCACAGCCAGGAAGAAAAAATCAAGGCGATCGACGCCGGAGCGGACGATTTCCTGAACAAGCCGATCAATATCGCGGAGCTCAGGGCGCGGGTCAAATCTCTGTTGAGAATGAAACACCTGAACGATCTTCTCGACCGGTCAGACAACGTTATTGCCTCGCTCGCCAATGCGATCGAGGCCAAGGACAAATATACAGAGGGCCACAACGAAAGAGTGTCCCGTTATGCAGTGGCCCTGGTCCGGGCCGCCGGGTTGCCGGAAAGAGACCAGGAGATTGTGAGGATGGCCGGCATTCTTCATGATATCGGGAAAATCGGCGTGCCCGACAGCGTGCTCAATAAACAGGGACCTCTGGATGATAATGAGTTCCACAGCATTCTTGCCCATCCGCGGGAAGGCGAAAACATTCTCAAGCCCTTGCGCTCGTTGAGCGGGATCCGGGACGTGGTGCTGTATCACCACGAGCGCTGGGACGGGAAAGGTTACCCGCTGGGACTCAAGGGCAAAGAAATCCCTGTTTATGCAAGAATTGTGGCCATTGCAGACAGTTATGACGCCATGACATCTACCAGGGCCTACCGTAAGGCCCTTTCCAGGGAAGAAGCCGTCGGTGAGCTGCAGGACAAGGCGGGTGTGATGTGGGACCCTGACCTGGTGGCGATATTTGTCAGTTTGATGAAGAAAAGTACGGAGACAACCTTTTATTGAGGCACGATACCCCAAATGATGACCGATACGCCTGATTTGATCTTGTGGAACCCTATCGCCAGACGGCGGCGCTCCCCCAGCGATGACTTTCTCGATAACGGGCTGGCCATACTGAAAGCCTTCCTTGCAGAGCAGGGGTTCGAGGTGGAAGTGATAGACTGGGCGCGGAGCAACCAGTGGGACAAGATGACTCCGCGGCTGCTTGCCGTAATCAACCGCTTTCTGGCCTCCCGGCTTCTGTCCTCCAGGGATTCGCAGAGTAAGACAGGCAGAATGGTCTCACGCCTGGTGAGCCCGCTTTTTATTCTGACCCAGGACCTGATGTCCGCCGTACAAAAGTATTTCCAGAACAAAATGATCCGGGAATTGGCCGAGTATGTCCGGGATTCGGGATGCCGGGTTGTCGGTATAAAGACTTGGTACGGAGAGACTTATCTGGCCGCGAAATATTTTGCCCGCCTGGTGCGGAAGCTTGCCCCGGAGATCCTTATCGTGGCCGGCGGCCCCCATCCCACCACCTATCGCGAGGCCGTTCTCGAGGACGGGGTTTTCGATCTCGCCGTGGCTGGAGAAGGTGAGAGAGCTCTCGAAGGAATTCTATCGCTGGCCGGCCGGATACAGAGTAAAGATAAGCTGTTGAACGAAATCTCCCGGGTAGCCGGGTTGAGCAGCCTGAAAAACATCATCTACCGCCAGAACGGTAAGGTCGAAGTGTCCCCGCCCGAAAATACCGATGCCAACCGGAAAGTGATCCCGGTTTACGACAACCTCGAGGGTAAAACCTGGGTCCACGTGATAGTCGATTCGCTCGGCTGCCCCTGGGGCAGGTGTAATTTCTGCACGCATTCCCGTACATACAGGAAATACTCGGTGCGCAGGCCCGAGTCGGTGGTGGATGAAATCGAGCAGATGGTTTCCAGGGGGATCGGTATCTTCCGGTTTGCAGGCTCATCTACCAGGCTCAGCCATGCCTGCCGTATCGCCGAGCTGATCGAACAAAGGGGCATCCGCATTTTTTTCTCGATGTTCGCCCGTGTCGAATCCCGCGCCGCCGAACAGCATGTCTATGAGAAACTTGTCGGGTCTTACCGCCAGTTGTTGCGCTCCGGGTTTCGCTCCGTATTTCTGGGGGCGGAGTCCGGCAATGACACTGTCAACGAGCTGGTGATGAACAAGGGTGTGATGCTGAAAGATATAGTGGCTACCGTGAAAGCCATGAGGGAGGCTAGCGCAATTGAAGGACTGCCGCTCGACATCGGTATCTCCCTGATATATCCGGCCCCCACCATGGGTAAAATCTCCTTGGGTCAGCTTAAAGCCGAAAATATCAGGCTGGTCGAGCAGGTTAATCCGGATTCTGTCCTGGTCAGCCCCCCGGCTCCTTTCCCGGGATCATCCTGGTTTAATGATAAGGACCGGTTTGGGTTCGAGCTGGGTGAGAGCTTCGTTCGAAAGATGCTCGAGTATGACTATGTGCTTTATAAGCCTCTTTTCCTCTGGCCTGAGATCGATATGAAACTCGAGGGATTGAGCCTCCGCAAGATCTTCGAGGAATGCGGAAGCTTGAGAAAAACACTCGAAGACAAGGGATTTGTCACCGAGGTGACCGACGTGCAGTTCTTAATGATGCGCAACGCGGGGTACGCCGGAAAAGAAGGCGTCCTAACCTTTAAAAACCAGACCCAGCTTGCCATCTTGTCCTGTGATTACCGCTGGATAGACAGCCTCCAGGCAAGAGTCAACCTGGCGAGTATGGCCCAGGCCTCGATCAACAAGAGTTAACTATGGCTGCAGATTATCCTTTTCCGGGCAGTGGCTTCGGCCCCCTTCTTAAAAAATCGGGAAAGGAGAGGGCTCTGTTCCTGAGTGGCGGATCAAACAAACCCCAGAAGATCCGCTACCAGGTGATCAGCGACTTCAAGGATATCCGGGCCTGCCTGCAGTTGCGCTATGTTACCTATCGCTATGTAAACTTCGTTGAAGAGAACGAGGACCGGCTGGATGTAGATGCATACGACCGGTACTCCGACTTTTTAGGGGCTTTCAATGTTACCGGTGGGAAAAGAACGCTGGTCGGCGCCCTTCGCGTCATCAGCGGTTACGAGCTGAGCAACACTGCCTCCCACGTAGAGAAGATAATCCGCGACGCCCGCAATCCCGGGATCAGGGCGCTTAAAGAAAGACCGGAGCTTTTCCCCCTCATGGAGTCTTTCGAGCTCCCCGCTTCCTCGCTGAAACCCTGCGGAAATCCTGGATCCGGGAAAGCCTCTGCACCTCCTTATGAAATCTCCCGGCTGGTTATCCGTCCGGATTACTGGCTGCACGGCATCGAGGTGGGACTTCACTACCTCCTGATCCTGGAAAGTATGCTGCACAATCCGGCACGGAAGGATTTCCTGATAGCAGTGCATCCGCGGTCCAAGAAAAGATATGAAAAGCTCGGGCTTAAAGTTATCCCGGGCACCGGCCAGGTGCTTTACAAATATATCAACCAACTGGCGATCGCCATGGTTGTCGACATGAAGACGCTGCTGGGAAAGCCGCCTGGCTACGGGGAGACCTGTGAATCTCTGCTGCCCGGGTTCAGGAAACACGGTTTTTTTATCCGCACGGTAAAGGCACGGGATTCGTACAATTCTTCCAACAGCAGTAATCCTTGAGATTCCGGCACCAGGTTCTCCGCTATTCCTGCCGCCAAAACAATTGTTTTTCACGAAATTATCCTGGCCCGGCCTTCCGCTGTCTCCCCAGCCAAAGGCTCCATTTACCGCAGCTGGACGTAACTCCTGTCAGAATGCGCCGGAGCTCCCCCGGCCCGGCACCGCTGATACCACCGGGCCGGGATACCGGGAACCCCGGGCAGAGGTAGCTCCGAGGCTTGACTTGAGTAATCCGTAACCGCTATTTTGTTTCCGGGTATATCTCAGGGAACACGGCGGTATGGACAAGGACGGGAAGGGTCTTATCAGGCGGCGCTGATATTTGCAGGACAGGGGTTCGTTGCAGGAAGGCGCTATCATCGGCTCCCCTCGAACGGGAAAAATGGTGGAATAATGCTCCGTTATCCGGCGACATTGCTGCTTTTATCGGCAATCCTCACGGCTGCCTGCACCAAAGGCCCGCCAGCCGGCGGCGGTCTGCCCAACATCCTGCTGATCGTGATGGATGCCGCGCGCGCGGACCACCTGTCCTGCTATGGCTATCACCGTCAGACTACGCCGAACCTCGACCGGGTGGCCGCCGGGGGCCTGCGCTTCACCAGGGCGGTCTCCTCCACCAGCTGGACCCTTCCCTCGCACGCCAGCCTTTTTACCGGGCTGCTCCCGAATGAGCACGGAGCCCATCACCAGCACATGTGGCTGGCCGACCATATACCCACCCTGGCCGAGCTGCTCAAAGCCCGGGGCTACCGCACGGCCGCTTTCAGCGACAACCCTTTTGTGGATTCCGCCCAGAACCTGGACCGGGGCTTCGACATTTTCGAGGCGGTCTGGGCCGACTCCGCGGTGGCGGAACCCCACAAGCACCACAGCAGCGCATACACCAACCGTCTGGTGCGGGAATTTACCTCGGAACATAAGCAGGAACAGGCCCCTTTCTTCGTGTTTATCAACTACATGGAGCCCCATGCGCCCTATGACCCGCCGGAGCCTTACCGCAGCCGTTACCTGGACCCCGGCGAGGAAGTCCCGGAGCTTGCGGACAGCGCGAACTGGAACCAGAAACTGGTACAGGAGGGCACCCTCGAGCTGGCCGGGAGCGATTTCGACGCCCTGCGCGATGTCTACGATGGAGCGCTGAGCTACCTAGACAGCCTGATCGGCGAGCTGCTGGGCAGCCTGGAAGAGTCCGGCCTTTACGACAACACCCTGGTAATCATAATCTCGGACCACGGCGAGCTTTTCGGAGAATGGGGCCACCTGGGCCACGACAAGATGCTTTACCGGCCCCTGGTGCAAATCCTGATCATACTCAGGCATCCCGGGCTGATCCGCAAGCCCGGAGTGAGAGGGGAGCAGGTAGCCATCGCGGACATTTTCCATACCCTGGTGGACCTGCTGGACCTCGAGGGTGCGGCCCCCACCGGGGCTCCCTTCTGCAGCCTGCTGGATGAGCGCA
Source organism: Candidatus Glassiibacteriota bacterium (assembly GCA_016934095.1). Lineage (GTDB taxonomy): Bacteria > Gemmatimonadota > Glassbacteria > GWA2-58-10 > GWA2-58-10 > JAFGTO01. The sequence goes on along the minus strand of JAFGTO010000264.1, from coordinate 12,728 downwards.
TTAACGGGCACACCTGCTACAGCCTGAAAAAGACCCATCCGTGGGACGACAACGAGGCGATGCACTGGCACTTGAACGACTGCCGGGCCTTGTGGACAACCGATGACCGGCAATACATCATGTTCGAGGATGAGTCCTACGAGTGTTATGACCTGGCGCGCGATTTCGAAGAAAGAGAGGACCTCTATCCTGACAGCGTAACCAAAGAGGAGGTGGCGCAGAGGATAAAAGAGTTCGAGGCCCTGCTGGTGGAGTTCGAGGAGACCGGCCGGGACCTGCTGGTCAACCGGGAGAAATATATCAACCCGGAGAATGAGAAAACCCTGCGCGCGCTGGGCTATCTCGGGGACAAAGTTAACCGGCAGAGCGTTCCGGACAGTGTCAGCGAGCATCCCCACGTGATGCAGCATATGTACAGGGGCTTCTTTTTTGGAAGGCGCGACTCGCTGGATGAGGCCGAGCGGGAATTGCGCACCGCCATGGGCATGAGCCCGGAAAACCCCTTTATCCGCCGGGGCCTGGGAGTAGTCCTTGCCAAGAACCGGAAACACCTGGAAGCCGCGCGGCTGTTCAGGTCGATCATAGGCCAGCTCGGGGATGAGCAGGAGACCGACCTGAGGCTCCTGCTGGCTGAAAGCCTGTGCGCCGCAGGGAAAAAGGAGGAAGCTCTCGGTCATTTACGCCAGGCTCTCGCCCTGCCGGTGAAAAAACCGGAAACGGTTTATTATGCTGTCAACCAGTTGCTGGCCTCGGGGGACAGCCTGACCGCAGAGCTTTTCTTGAAGCGTATGCTGAAAGAATATCCTGGGCAATTGACGGAAATACGCAGAATGACCGGGCAGCATATCCTCGAGAAAAACTGGGATCTGGCCTGCCTGCTGCTGCGGGTCGAGATCGCCCATGAGCCGACCCCCCAGGCATATCTCATGCTGAGCCAGGTCCAGGTCTTCCTGGGCAGGAAGGATGAAGCCCGCAGGAGCCTGGAACAGGTGCTGGGCATGGACATACCCCCGCAGGTCCGTGCCGAGGTCGAGAAGAAGCTGGAGCGGCCGTAGCCGGCAGGATTTTATGAAAGGATGCCGGTCTTAAATTGAAGACTCCCGTTGAGTAAGCCAAGGACAATCTTTAATAAGGGAGCCTGATGTCAGAACTACAGAATAAAGCTGGCGGCCGGGGAAATGTCTTCGCCCAAGCCGGCACCTTGGGATTTTGGGGCAGCGCAGCGGCCACGGCCGGTTTTTCCAATGCTCTGCTCTATTCTGCCGTAATCACCAGCCGCCTCGGCGCGGTTTTCCCCGGCTGGACGGACAAGCTGCTTTACATCCTTTTCCTGGCAGTTGTCAGCACCGGTGCGGCATCCCTGGCGGGAATTGTCCTCGGCGCGCTCTGGCGAGCGGTTACCTGCATCAGGAAAGAAGGGTCTGGCAAAGATACAGCCTGTAATGGAAAGCGTTTCGCAGCAGCCGTTTTTGCCACGAATCTGTCGACCCTTACCACGCAAGCGGCGTTCTGGCTGGTCAAGTACTATCACCGCGAGTTAACCACGCGTTTCTGGCTGTGCCTGGCGGCTGCAGTTCTCTTGATAGCTCTTGCCATGACATTGATATTTTACCTTACGCGGAAACTCAGGCCTGTCCGGGCCGGCAGGCTGGGGCTGCTGATCGCAGTCTCGCTGGTTACCGCGGTCCTGGTCCAGGTCTTCTACGTTGGGCTCAGATGGGATGACCTCCCTGGTTCACCTGATACGCCGGCTTATTACGCCAGGCACCTCGAGAGCGGGCGCAATTTATACCGGGACAGGCCAAAGAATGTTATCCTGGTCATTCTCGATGCCCTGAGGGCTGACCATCTCTCTTTGTACGGCTATCCTGTCAAGACCAGCCCGTTCCTGGACAGTCTCGGCCTCAGCGGGGTCGTATTTGACAATGCCTACTGCCAGTGGAATTACACCCGGGTCAGCATGCCCTCGATGTTCACCTCTATCTATCCGCGGATCAGCGGGGTGGTGGAGCCGAAAGATTTTGAAACAAAGAAGCCAGTGGCTTATTCCTTCTCGCATAATATCCAGTACCCCTACCTGACCGAGATTCTCTCGAGAGAGGGCTGGCACACTGCCATGCTGCTGCAGAACCCATGGGTGCCCAAGGCCTATCGCACGGGGTCAGTCTGCGACTATTACGAGGAAATCCCGAACGACAGCACCGGAGATACCAATCCCGCCCTGATGCTCCAGGCGTTCGAGCGCTGGCAGGAGAAAACCGACACTTCGAGGCCGTTTTTCCTATTCATGCATTTCCTCGACCCCCACGACCCCTATACTCCCTCGGATGAGAACATCCGCAGGGTTTACCCGGAGTATGATGGAGCCAGGCGGGAATTCCCGGTCTGGGATTACCTGACAGACCGCTTTATCAAGTTCCTGAGCGGCGATGAGAAGGCCAGGCGGCAGTGTATAGCCAGGTACGACGGGGAAATACTCAACTCGGACATTCACCTGGAAGTCCTGTTCCGCAGGCTGTGGGAGCTGGGTGTCCTCGACAGCACCTTGGTGATCATCACTTCCGACCATGGAGAGCTGCTGGGTGAAAAGAACGATGTTTACAACCACGGCTCTCTGCCTTACCAGGGATCGTTGAGAGTCCCCCTGATCATGTGCTGGCCGGGGTTGCCGCAAAGACTGAGGATAGCACGTCGGGTGGAGCTGGTGGACCTGATGCCGACAATCCTCGACGGCCTGGAGGTCCGCTACGATGGTGTAGTCAACGGAAAAAGCCTGCTGCCGATGGTCTTCGGCGAGCCGGAAGAGAGCTTCCCGGACAGGGTGATCACCTCAGGGGTGTTCAATACTTGCCTGATCAGCGGGGACTATAAGCTGACTTTCAACGAGATGGCATTCGAGCGGCAGCATTATTATCAGTTGACAAGGCTGTTGAATTTCCGCAGCCACCTCGACCTGCTGCGGGATATCTGGGGCAAGACCGGGCGCCTGGACGTACTGGAGCGCTGGTCGCTTTACGACCTGGCCGCCGACCCTGCTGAGGAGCGCAACCTGTTCGAAGAGCTGCCGGAGGTGGCCGCCCCGATGGCAGCGGAGCTGGGCCGCTACCATGTCCAGCTTTACCGGGTGGACCGCTCGATGATCAAAGAGGAGAAAATGAGCGCCGAGGAGATCGAGAGGCTCAAGGCCCTGGGGTATATCCGCTGAAAGAGTCCGGCCGGCTATTTTTCGAAAACCGCCCAGAGGGTGTTGACAAACAGGTCGTCGAAGCGGCTGCCGGGTAAAAGAATCCTGCCGAGCCTGAAAGTGCGGCCCTGGGGCCCGTAGTAACGGTAGAGCCGGGCCGACCTGGTTGTTGTCCGGGAGTTTTCGATCAGGAACCGCCTGGCTTCGGAATAGTTGAAAAACCAGCGGTGGCGGTCTTGCGGCCTGACAGCAGGCAGGCCGTAGAACTTGCCGCTGCCCCGGCCGCCGAGAGCCATCAGGTACTTGAGATCACACCAGCAATTGGGCAGGCTGACAATCAGGTGGCGTGAAGTGATCCTGAAAAGGTCGATGAATACGCGGTGTATGTTTTCCAAGTGCTCCAGCACGTCCGCGCAGACTACGGTGGCGAAGCTGTTTTCTTTGAACGGGATCTGCCCGCCGTCGAGGTTGCAGCGGACATCCGCACAAGCCGAAAGATCCAGGCCCGTGTAGCTGAACCCCCCGGGCAGAGCCTGCTTGAGATGCTTCTCGCCGCACCCCACGTCCAGGAGCGGCTCCTCTATCGCCCAGCCGAACTGCTCCACGATGAAGCCGGCCCGCTCGAGGCGGTCCCAGTAAGGTTTGACCCCTCTAAGTTTCTCCTCCGTAAGGATCATATCCTCTGCCAATGTTTTTCCCTCAGTCTCTGGAAAGCATGAAAGCCCTGACAATCTTGTTGTAGCCATCCTGGTGGTGCTCGCGGCAGGCAAAGCGCACCAGGTCCTCGTTGGATATGTCGTCGTAGATGCCGCGGTGGAAGCCATCCGTATACACCGTCTCTTTCGGGGAGTAGCCTGCTTCGGCGAACAGCCGGGGCCTGGCGAAAGGAGTGGAGATAACGTAGCGGGTATTAAATTTAAGCCTGAAGTATTCTCTGAGCACCCGCGCGAAATCATTGCTCTCGCCGTAGTAAGCAGGATGGACCTCCACCAGGAGGCTGACAGGCCCGGTATGTGAGGCGAAATAGTCCAGCCCCCCTTCGAAGACCTTTACCTCGTGGCCTTCCACGTCCATCTTGATCAGACCGGGAAACTTTCGGCCAGCCAGGAAAGTGCCCAGGTCGTAAGCCTGCACCCTTATTTTCCGGACACTCTCGGCTGTCTTGTCCACGCTGCTGACATTGGGCCGGCCGGCCAGCCAGAAATCTATCTCGCCCGTGCGTCCGGAGATCGCGCAGGGGGTGATCTCGCAACGTTCCCGGAAACCGTTGGCGGCCACGTTGGTCCTCAGCAGCTCCAGGTTGTGCGGGTCCGGCTCCGCAGCGTAGACGAACCCCGAGTCCCCCGCGCCGCGGAGCATAAACAGGGTGGTATAGCCGATGTTCGCGCCGATGTCCAGGCAGACCATGCCAGGCCTGACAGTCCTTTCCAGCAGGGACATGAAAGCTTTCTCGCGCTCGCCCTGGTAATACAGTGACCTGGAGATCCCCCGGTCGCGAAGGTTGAGAGTCATGCTGAACCCGCCGATCCCGGCCCTGAACCTTTCCGGGTACCCTAGGAGGCGGGCCCGGATTTTTTTGAATATTTTTAAGAGGACTTTTATCACTTTCCTGATCCCGGTGGTCAAGAATATCGGTTTATCAGCCACGGGTAATTATGCAGGCTCGTTTTTAATCGACCGTACCAGAAACCTTTTCAGCCGCCCTGCAACCGAGCGGGTTTTTATCAGCATAAGCTTCGCCGGATAGAGTCTTGAGCCACGCTCAACCTTTTCCGGGTAGAGGGGAAGAACCGTGCATAAAGTCGGCCCATAGCTTCCCATTCTCCGGCGGCCTTTCATGTAAGGCCGCCAGGTATGCTCTGTTATCGAATCACCATCCTTGGGCAGGCAGGGCTTGTCGATTTCACGAAACTTCTCGACAAAATCTTCATCATCGGAAAAAAAAGCTCTTTTGTAGCCTGATTCATACAGAGACCGGAAAGGGACTCCCTTTTTTGTATCGTGAAAGAACCCGGCCACAACCGAGTTCCCATTCCGGGAGCGCACCGACTGGTGGAATATTTCCAGCGCAGGTTCTCCTTTGGGTCCGTCAAAAAGTATAGCCAATTTTCGGCCCCGGTGCTTTTTCAATAATCCGGGCAAAAGTGTCCGGCAATCGCCGTATAGCAAATTGACTTTCTCCGAAAAAGGATGGAGCCTTTGCTCGCAGTACAGGGCATTCTGGTCGCGGTTAATCTCGATGCTTTCGATCTTCACGTCAGAATCTGCAAAATATTTTGCCAGAAGATAAGTACTCTGTCCCCTGCACCTGCCCGATTCGATAATAACTTCTATTCCCAGAGCTTCACAGAGGGCACAGACTATCAACATTTCGCTGTGCAAGATACCGCGGATCTGGAAATCAAAATTAAATTTTCGGAATTTTTCCTTTCTTTTCGCACACTCGCCCATTACCAGTTTTTTTATTGAGTACGATGCGGCATTACTATAAATAGACATCCAGTAACGGTACATTTCCAGGCTCAGATCGCGAGACCTGTACTGACTGAAATCCTTATTCTCGACCAGGATCGGCTGCCAGCCCCCTTTATAGTGGATTACTCGTACCTCAGGCCCGATTGACCTGGAGCGGGTTTCGTTAAGCTCGCTGCAGGGAGCGGGTTTGAAGGTTAGTTTGCGGCCCCGGATATCGACTTCCTTAGGCGCCTCGGGTAGCGGGGTTCCCAGCCATTCCGCCAGAACGTGTTGGTCCACAGCGCCATTTTTTCTTACCGCCTCTTGGAGTGCTTTTCTATTTGCCAGGCATTCCGCGATGCCTTTAAGCCAGAGGTGGAAAAAGTAGATAGCCCTTGGAGAGTTATTAACGACCATAACCCCGGTATTGAGCGGGTATAGTTCTTTTTTATAAGTATACAGGATATCGTATTCACCTTTTACCAGGTCGTTAAAATTTTTTACCACCACCGTATCGCTGTCCATCAGGCGCAACTGTGCATGCGGAAACATTTCAACGCCTTTGCACCAGAAGTGCACCTTGAGCGGAACGTCTTTGCGGGAGATACCGGTCAGAGTTATCGGTGATTGGATGAAATCGCACCAGGGGAAAGCACTTCTCAGAATCCGGACCTCGTGAGGAGGCAAAAAATCCCAGAGAACCACTGCCCGGCTCTCTGGTTCCCGTGCATTTGCCAGGCTTTGAAGGAAAGTTAAGATAAACGGAACGTATTTCTCGCCGTATGCAGCCGTGAGGTAAACAATTTCGTTCGGCATTATCTACCAGTTACTGTTGAAATAATTTAGTCGAGATCGGCCGCGCTGCATTATTGACCGCTCAATTTGTAAGCTCGAATGAAATATCTTGGAAAATCTGAAGAATGCAGGAATCGATTAGACGCCTCACCTGATTTTTCAGACACCGGGATTCAACCGGTCGATAGTTCCAAATATATTCCTGTTAACTTATTATAGCAACTTCCAAGCCATCCACCCGGTTTTTACGGTATATAACACGCAAATTACCCTGAGTGCCGGATAAACATTCTTGACATCCACTAGATCGAATTTGTATTCTTTTATAATAGCAAGTTATTCGGCCGCTACCATTAAAGTGGATTGAACAACCGGGCGCATTCACATCCACTTGCCGCACCGGTTCGCGAGCGAATAGAATTAATCATAACTGCCTGACAATCGAAGATTCCCTCCAGCTCGTTGCGGAGGATCTTCAATCATGGCTTGGAGATTTGATTGCCCAGAGTTCTTTTAATTCAGCCGCCTCCGCCAACCACATCTTTCAGTGATTCCCTTCCGATAGGTTTAGTGTCCATCGCCTCTTTCCTGCGCAAGCATAAGATTAAGACCCGGGTAGCCGATCTTGGAAAAGAGCTGCTGCCGTGGGAATTCCGACCTGATATTGTAGGCATTGGCGCGACAACTCCTTACTATTTGAACGCGATTCGGGTTTGTCGTGAGGTGAGGCAAAAAATTCCACATGTAAAAATAGTCTTAGGCGGCAGCCACTTTACGGCCAGCCCGGAAGATGCCCCGCCCGAAGCGGATGCCGTGGTTTCAGGTGAGGGCGAAAAAGCCATGCTGCAGATTTGCCTGGAGGGAATCAAGGATCGGCTGATACAAGGTGAAAGCCTGGATAATCTTGACCGGATTCCAATTGAAAGCGAGGACCTGCTGGATGTTCTATATAAAGGCAGGCAAGCCAGGCTTCACGTCTTAGGCGCAAGAGGGTGTCCATTCTCATGTGCTTTCTGCGCGGAACATTCCAGGAAAATACGACTTCACTCGGTGGAATACCTGTTTGAAAAACTGAAGCTCATAGTCCGTAAATACCATAACCTTATTTTTTTCTCCGATGACATTTTTACCTTGAATAAACAATGGGCCTATGATTTATGTGAGTCGATCCTGAGGGCAAAGCTTAAGCTCAGGTTTTTTGCCAACGGACACATCAGGTATTTCGACCGTAATCTGCTGATTCAAATGAAAAAGACCGGGCTGGAGAGGCTCTGTTATGGGATTGAATCGGGTAATCAGGAAATTCTCAAGTTGATACGCAAAGGTTTCACCGTGGAAGAAGCAGAGGAAACCATTGCCAGGACAAGGGAAACAGGAATCGAGATGAACTTGCTTTACATGGTCGGAAATATGGGAGAAACTCAGCAGACAATCCAAGATACTGTGGATTTTGCCCTCAGCCATAACACCCAGAAGTGGTGTTCCTATGCAATCCCCTTTCCGGGGACGGAATTTCGCAGGCAGGCCGTGCTATATGGGAAAATAGTCTCCCACGATTACGATCTTTATACCAATGATCATATAAATTACCTGCCGCACGGGGTAAGTGCCGAATTCTTGGAAAACGCCCGGAACAAGATCCTCTTCGAGCTTTATCAGCGATACTCTGTACGGCAGCGTCTGTCCAGACAACTGAAAAGGCTGTTCTGAGTTTTTTCCTGTGAAATCGAAATAAACAAGAACAGGCTGCAAATAATTATCAGGGGAATTCTGCCTGGAAGAAAAACCGGGGCTGATATGACCATAAATTTCCTGATGATGTTGAGTGCCCAAGGCGTGCTGGCTGTACTCAGTTATGTACTCAACCTGGTACTGACACGTTAACTTCCGATGGAAGAATACGGTCAGCGCCGCTATTACCAGGTTGTTATTTTTTTAGTACCAAACCAGCAACATCATATGTACCCGGTCTTTCCGAATCATCTGGCCTTGAGAAATCCTTAGAGCCATAAAGTTGCAGGCCCGAGGCTTCAATCACTTTCTCAAGAGATTCTAACATAGTGGGATGAACGTGCCTGCCCTCATAGTCCATCGTAATAAGCAACCGCCCCTCTTTTTTAAGGACTCTGGACATCTCTATTACACCCTGCAGCGCTTTGTCTTTCTCAAGGTGCTCAAGAACGCTGATGCAAAAAACCCGGTCAAAAGAGCAGTCGCTGAACGGCAGATGAGTAAAGCTGCCAGTTATCATGTATAGTGGTTTTTTAATAATTTTTTGAGGATGTATACCATAGTGTCTTAGGCTGTTTTGCGGCCGTCCCAGTATTCTGCTTACAATCCTGCGCCACAGCACCCTTTTCGTCCACTCCCCAGTGTAGATATCGATACCATAACATTGCACTCCCTGAAGAGCAAGATATGGAAGGAATGGAGGGCCGCCGCAGCCGCAATCCAATACCTTGTGGCCTTCTTGTACTCCGGAGTGGACCACGGCCCAAGGGTATTCCCAATCCCTGCTCCAATGTATCCGCGTGATATAATTTTCTTTTTTACCTGCTGTATGAACCTTACCTTGGAAAAGATCACAATATATACGTTCGAATTCCTGACGAAGCTGCTTAAATAAAATATAAGAGTAGTCTGAATACCTCAGGAATCTATTCGGGATTTCCGGGTAATCTTCAGACATAAATCCTCCGTTGTCGCTACGACAATATTTATAGGTGTGGTTAGTTATACAGTTCGATAATGCAAATTTCAAGCCTTTTCACTGCAATTCAGAAAATATTTTGCTACCGCTTTATGGCAGGTTAGTAAATCAGAAAGCCGGATGTCAAACTCAGGTCGGTCAATTTCTCAATACATGCAAACGCCTGTCAGTAGTAATCTCTCTTGACACTATGATAAAAACATTCTTATTCTATACTTTTAATTTTATAAAAACACCCAGGCAGGAGTAATTTTTCATGACAAGAAATTTTATCTTGATGCTGACAGCCCAGGGGTTGCTGGCTCTGCTAAGCTATATCCTCAACCTGATACTGACACGTTACCTTCCGATGGAAGAATACGGCCAGCTCCGCTATGTGATCTCAATCACCAGCATCCTGATTTTCTTAACCAATCCAGGCCTGTCCTCGGCCGTTTTCAAGTGCGTGGTGGAAGGCTACCACAGATTTGTAGCCAGGGCCTATCGCCTTACGCTTAAGTACTCGCTTTGGGGCAGCTTGATACTGTTTTTACTCAGTCTGTACTTTTTCGGCTGGAAAAAAGATCCGCAAACGGCTTGGCTTACGGCCCTCGGCGCAGTTTTCTTCCCGGCCATGTTCCTGGACCGCTGGATTATGGTCTATCTGGCCAAGGGTCTGTTCGCTCGGGCAAGGACTCTGGAGACGGCGGTCAAGCTTGCCAGTATCGTGCTGGCGGGTTGCGCCGCATTTTTCACCGGCAAGGTAATCACCGTCATGATCTGCATGTTCCTTGCACATCTCGTTCTCAATCCTTTATTCGCTGCACGCTCTCTTAAGCTGCTGGAACCTACGGAAGAGGATTCCGCACGTGACCGTAAATATGTATCCTACTCCACCCGGCTTACTCTGTATACGCTGCTCCCCAACATGGCAAAGCACCTGGACAAGATACTCATTGCCTCTTTCCTGGATTTCAAAGCTCTATCCCTCTATTATATTGCCACAATCGTCCCTCTGTACTTTCAGTCGGGTCTCAAATCAGGAATCAATGTACCCGTACAGAACTGGGTAAGCCAGGGTAAGACTGAAGCTTTGAAAAAATTTTCCCGGAACCAATGGATCGTCCTTGGTTTGAGTGTCTTGACATCCGCAGCCCTGTATATAGCGATGCCGCTCATCATCAGCCTGTTCGGGAATGCCTACCAGGACTCCGCGCAATTTGCACAGATTCTATGCCTGTCTTTCATCGTCTATCCGTACACCACTCTTTTTTTCATGATGCTTACTTTCCTCGGAGAGGAGCGTTTCACCGGCCTTGCCCTGAATGTCCACTCTCTTGCCAAGACCCTACTTTTTCTTCTGGCGTTACCGTACTACGGGATTACCGGGATTGTCTGCACTCAAGTCCTGATGGATTTCGCTTGGTTTGGAGTTGCAATTGTCCGGCTGCGGAAGCTGGAAGCCAGGTGGTTCAAAGAAGCAGTTCCTGCCTGCCCTGCCCCTGCGGAGCTTGAGAAACAAGCCGGGCCCGGCGACAGCTCCAGGCTGCCGGACACGGGACTTTCATCGGAGGACTATACCGAGACTTGATTGCCTGCCGCTATCGATCACGGTCAGGCCTGTGAGGTGCTTACCGGCCAGGGGGAAGCATCTTCAGTTGTTTTTCCACCTGCCGGCGGGTCTGGGGCGGGATCTCCATGGTGAGCAGCTTGCCCAGGTAGAGGCGGGCCTCGTCAACCCGTTGCAGCATAATGCAGACATGGCCGAGGAGGAAATAGGCATCGGCCCCGGGCGCCCTGGCAACCTCCTCGAGCAGGAACCTCCTTGCCGGGCCCCAGTTCCGGTGGCGGCAATGGATGCCGATGATCCGGTGCAAAACCTCCAGTTGGTAACTGTGTTCCTGCAGCAGGCGGTCCAGCAGCAGGTCTGCAGTCTCAGGGTCTCCGAGCTCTATCAGCATCTCGGCCGCCTGGTAGGCCGACTTCAGCTCTGCGAAATGCATTGCGGCAGCCCCGCGCAACAGCTCGAGAGCCTCAGCCTGCCTCTCCAGGGCGACCAGGCTCTGCGCCAGGAGCAGGGAGGTCTCCGCATCCTGATCGTTCCCTTGGACAACCGAGCGCAGAACCCTGGCGGCTTCCTCGTTTTTACCTTTCCTGACCAGTGCTTTGCCCAGGCATTTCCGGATCTCCGGGCTGGCCGGGTTCATGAAGAACGCCGTCCTGAACTCGCGCTCGGCCCGGTCCACGGAGCCACGGTTGAAGAAAAAGACCCCGGTCAACAGGTGCTCCCTCACGTGGGGGTGTTCTCTCTCCGGCGGAAGGTCCTCTTTCCCGTCAACGTAGCCGATCGCCTTCAGGGCCTCGCGGTACTGGGGGTTTTGCCTGAAGCGGGAGGTGATGCGCAGGTCGCTTTCCTGCTCGATGAAAGGGTTCAGCCCGGCCTCGAAAGCCTCTATGGCGGCCAGGGCCTCCCCGGGACCGACCCTGCCCGGACACAGGTTCTCGCTCTCGTCCGGGTCGGCCGCCGGGTCGAAACACTGGAGCGTGCTGTCGCCCGGGAAGATGTAATGTAGGCCCTGGGGTGTCCACAGCGCGCGGCCGTCTGTCGGCATGGCAGTGGGGTTGCCGCCGCTGGTGCGGCCCAGGCGGACCTCGCTGTAGCAGGGGTGGGCCTCGATCGACCCGGCGAACAGGTCGCAGACCGGGGCTCCGGTGGCGGCCGCCCCTTTGATCCCCAGCAGCCGGGTTATGCTGTGGAAGATGTCGGCGATCCCCACCAGCTCATCCCGCTGCCCGGCACGGGCGGTCAGCGGCGGGTAGCGGACAACCAGGGGGATCTGCACCAGCGGGCGGTAGAGCAGTTTGCCGTGGGTGAAATGGCCGTATTCGCCGAACACCTCGCCGTGGTCGGCGGTAATCACCACCAGAGTGCTGTCGTAGAGGGAGGATTCTTCCAGGTAATTCAGCAGCTCGCCGATCTTGGCATCCAGGTAGCTCAGGGCTCCGTCATAGATGCCGCGGACAGTCTCGAACTCATCCCGGCTCAGCGGCAGGGTGCCGTAATTGACCATCCTCGAGTAATAGAGCGCGCTGTCGATGCGGGCGCTCTCAGCTTTTTCACGGCCTGTATAGCGGCTCCGGAAGGGCTCGGGCGACACGTACGGCAGGTGCGCGTTCATGTAGTTGATAAAGATGAAAAAAGGCCGGTCGCCGTGGCCTGCCTCCTCCAGGAAGCTTTTCACCAGCCGGTTGGTATGCTCGGTGTTGTACGGCTTGCGCGGGGTGGTTACCGTGGTGTCGGCCCAGACCGCCTCGAACGAGTCGAACCCGCGTGTCAGGTTGTGGTCTTCGCTGACCTGCGGGTTGTTGCTGTAGCCCGCGGTGCGGTAGCCGTCTTCTTTCAGCAGCTCGGCCAGGGTAGGGATGCGGTCGATCAGCCAGACGTGCTGGGTATGGAAGCCGTTCTCGCAGGGCAGCAGCCCGGTGAACAGGGTGCCGTGGGATGGCACGGTCCAGCTCGAGGAGGAGACCACCCGGGTGAAGCGCCAGCCCTCGGCGGCCACCCGGTCGATGTTGGGCGTGGTCTGACGGTGGTAGCCGTAGCAG
>JAFGTO010000263.1 GCA_016934095.1 Candidatus Glassiibacteriota bacterium | reverse complement strand
GGTGCTCGCGGGTCAGCGAGATCTCGTTGAATTTCATCGCCATCCCGGAATAGGAGCGCAGGGCTATCCGGCAGTCCACAAGGAAAAGCACCTGCGGAAACTCCGCGCACAGCCTGTTCAGCTCCGCGGTCAGCCCACCGGCGACCAGTGGGCGCGGCAACTGCTGGTTGACAATCAGGGCATCCAGTTCCGGCAGGGCTCCCCGGACAGATTCGAGCAGCCGGCTCCCGGTGTCCCGGGTCAGCTCGTTGTAAAAGCCGAAATCCAGCCGCTGCATCTCCTCGTCCTGCAGGTGCGGCTTGGCCCAGACCGGGGTGTCCCAGCCCTGTGCCTGGGTGATCATCCCACCGATGAGCACTCCGCGGCTTTCCAGCAGCCTGACCAGCTCGGCGCCGAAAATGTCCCTGCCCACCACGCCGTAAGCGCGGAGCTCCCCCACTTCCAGGGCGGCGAGGTTGGTGATAATATTGCCTCCCCCGCCCAGGCTGTACCTCTGGGAGCGCACCACCAGGGCCTGCTTGCCGGTCTCCACCGAGACCTCCCCCACGCCCTCCTCCAGCATCCAGTAGGCATCCACCGCGATGTCGCCCAGCACGCCTAGCCTGAGCTTGCCGGCACCGGCCAGGATGTCTTTTATCTGCTCAGCTTTCATCTTCGCCACCCCTGGTACTAGTTAAATATCCGCAGGTTTCGCTTTGCTGTCGTGCCGGGCTGCGGCCCGCACCCGGACGGCCGTCATTAATACTTGCGGACACCCGGGGCATTTACTCCCGAAAGCTATTGCGCCCGGCTCCGCCTGTCAAGAGCGGAAAACCCGGCAAGTCGCCTGGAAATTTGCCGGATTTTGAAACCTTCTTTCAAAGGCACCTTGCAATCGTTTTTACCTCTGACACTCTCTAAAACCGTGTTGAAATATTGAGAGTTCAGGGTATAAAGGCTGTCAAGGGCCGTTTCCGCTCCTGGGACAACGATGTGCGGCAAGAGAGTATTAATCGCATAACATATTCGATATCTTAAAGTTACAGTGGAAACGGCTTGCCTTGCCCTTGACAGCCCATGAAGCAATAGATTTCACCACGGGGCGTTGAGGTCTTTTTTCAACGCCCCTCTAAAATAATGTATTATATTGTCGAAAAGCACGGAAACTCGATTTCATTTCCCCGGCGACGAGAGGTAAAAATGGCAAACAGGTTACCAGTTGCAATACTGCACCCTGTTCTTTTCGTGCTGGCTCTAATCATCGCTCCCGCCGTGCAGGCCCAGGGCTGGATACTCAAGAAAGCCCCGGCGCTGCCCGAGCCTGCCGGGGACGTGGTAAGAGTGGCCTCCGCATCCGAGCTCCGCTCGGCGGTCTCCAGCCTGGTGAGCGGCAGGACCATAGTAATCGAACCCGGCGAATACATGCTGACCGCCACCCTGGTGATCGATGGGGTTGACAGCGTGGCCCTGCGGGGCGCCACCGGGAACAGGGATGATGTTATCCTGCGGGGCAAAGGGATGCTGGAGGAGAACTACGGGGCCGTGCCGCACGTCATCTCGGTGGGCAACTGCGACGACCTGCTGATCGCCGACTTGACAGTGGCGGATGCCTGGTACCACGACATTCACCTGGCAGGCAGCGCCGGGCCGATCAGGCCGCACATCTACAATGTCCGCTTCCTCGACTGCGGGGAGCAGATGCTGAAAGTAAACCCCGGCTACAACCCCACGGCTTTCCCGGACACCGGGATCGTGGAGTACTGCCGCTTCGAGTTCGCCGACCGGGCCAAGCACTGGTACACCAACGGGGTGGATGTGCTGGATGCGGCGAACTGGATTGTCCGCGATAACGAGTTCGTGCGCATCCGCGGACCGGAAGGAGTGCTGGCAGGGGCGGCCGTCCTCTTCTGGCATACCTGCTACAATACGGTCGTGGAGCGCAACCTTTTCTACGAATGCGATTTCGGGGTGGTTTTGGGGCTGGATGGAGGGCCGGGAAACAGCAAGCGCTCTCCCGAGTCCCCCTATGACCACCTGGGAGGAGTCATCCGCAACAACATCATTTTCCGCGCCGAACCCGGGGACGTGGGGATCAGTGTCAACCATGCCAATGACTATAAGATCTACAACAATACGGTTGTCCTTAATTCCACTTTCTCCTGGACCATCGAATGCCGCTTCTCCGATTCGAACGGAGAGATCAAGAACAATCTTACCGATGGGAAGATCGTCAAGAGAAACGATGCCCAGGCCGAGTTCGCAGGCAACCTCCTCAATGCCCGGGCGGAGTGGTTCGTGAATTTCGCGGAAGCGGACCTGCGCCTGAGCGAAACCGCCCAGGCGGCAATCGACCACGGCGTGCCTCTCGGGGAGGTGGCCGATGATTTCGAGGGCCACCAGAGGGATGAGCCGGAACACCTCGACATCGGCGCCGATGAATATGGCACCCGGCCGGTCGGCGACAAATTCTGCGATTTTTCAGGGGACGGCCGCAACAATGTTGCGGATGTAATAGCTTTCCTGCTGCTGGCCCGGGCCAACCCGGAAGACCCGGGCCTGGACCGGAACGGGGATGGCGTCTACACGGTCGCCGATGCGATAAGCCTGCTGATCGACATCATGTCAGGCGAATGCCGGGCCGCCACCGGCATCTGACATCCGCTGCGGCACCTGCCGGCGAGACCAGCTATACTCTTTCGAGCGCTTTCTTCAATCCCTCGCGGACCTGCCGGGCCACTTCCTGCAGGGCCGGGTTGTCTACGGCCTGCATCATTCCCACCGGGTCGACTGCGGACACTTCCACAGTGCTGTCCTGGCGCTCCTGCACCACCACGTTGCACGGCAACAGGACCCCCACCTTGTCCTCGAGGCTCAAGGCCCGGTAGGCGAACCGGGGGTTGCAGGCTCCCAGGATCACGTACTTGCGGAAATCCATGTCCAGCTTCTTTTTCAGCGTGCTCCTGACATCTATCTCGGTGAGCACTCCGAAACCCTCGGTCTTCAGGTGTTCCTTCACCCGCGAGACCGCTTCCTCGTACGAGCACCCTACTGTCCTGGCAAAATAATACTCCATCTCCGGCTCCTTTCACAGGGACTGCGCGGCCTCAGGCTGGCTTCCGTCCGGGCATCCGGGCGGGAGTTTCACCGGAAAGCCGCGCCGCAGCGAGCTCACTTCCACTTGATCGTACAGCCGACCGGGGGTATCTGCTCCACAGCCACCGGCTTGCCTGCCAGCACCGCCTCGACAGCATCTTTCAGGTACCTGGCCCTGACCGCACCCGGGTCTTCATGGTTGTCGTCCGGGGCGCCGTGGTAGACCAGCCTGCGGCCGGAGTCGAAGAGGAAGATTTCCGGGGTGCGCTCTGCACCGTAAGCCCTGGCTACTTCCTGGCTCTCATCCTGGAGGAACGGGAAGGGATAAAGCTTTTTCCGGGCATGCTCCGCCATGTTCTCGAAATTGTCCGCCGGGTACTTGACCGGGTCGTTGGCGCAGATGAGCACCATGGCAAACCCTGCGGACCGGTACTTCCTCGCCAGGTCGATCAGCCTGCCTTCCCAGGCCAGCACGTACGGGCAGTGCACGCAAGAGAAAACCACTGCCAGGGCTTTGCTGTCCTTGAAACTGGACAGGGAATAATTGCCTCCCTCTGTACCGGGCAGACTGAAATCAATCGCTGTATCGCCTGTTTTCAGCTTGGACATGGAATTCCTCCCTTTTCAATATGTTTGAACACCTTTAACTCAATATCTGTAGCAGTGGTTGTCAAAATAATTTTCTGTTTGTAGTGGGGCTGCGAACTCACAGTCCCATCAAACCGTTTTAGCCATGATTTCTTGTTCTTTTGCAAACAAAAAGACCTGTGGTCTGTTTCATGTGCAATCCAGAGCTTTCCTCCTTAGAATGATTACACTCAAAAAGCTTGCCATTATGATGAAACGGCACGTTTCCTTACGGGCCGCAACTCCCCGGCCTTATGGGAAACTACCGGATTAAGAGTTTACTAAGCTCCAGAACGCTCCTTTTCAGCCCGCCTGCTTTCGCCTGCAAAACTGCCGTTTGATTACTTTTGATCATTTGTTCAAAGTTTATACTCTCATAGAAATCAACCGGGAATTGCACCATAAGCCAAACCTGCGGTTTGGGCAGGCTGCAAGAAGGCATGGCCTGCGTTCCTCATTCCATCCAGGCTTAAATGGGATTCCTTTTAGCGGAGCGCTTGTAT
>JAFGTO010000262.1 GCA_016934095.1 Candidatus Glassiibacteriota bacterium | reverse complement strand
TGATTGCAATTTAATAAAAAAGATCTCCGTGGGAGGGGGGAAACCTTTTTTAAAAGGTTTCCCCCCTCCCACGGGCCCCTCCCGCCTTCCCAAACTTTTTATCATGTTCGCAGGGTGATTTTACCGGGAATAGATCTTTTCCCCAAAATCATGAAAAAAAGTTTTGGAAAGAGAAATGGGGGCTTTGGGGGAAAGGAGAAGAACTTTTTCCAAAAGGTTTTCTCCTTTCCCCCGAAAAACTCTTATATACATCTGTCTAAAAACTGATACTATACAGTTTGTTCCAGGCCTGCCGCCTGACTGCTACTGCTTGTACCTTTCCTGGTAGAACTGCCTGATTTTCTCCCTCACCTCGTCGCTGTACCCATCCCTGTGCCAAAGGTGGCCGGGCTGGCTGTAGACGTATTTTTCCAGCAGCAGCTTCGCCTGCTCCTCCCCTGCGACCTCTATCACCTGGGGGATGAACTTTTCGTAGAAGTGCTTGGCCACCTCGTACATCCCGTGCCACCAGGTATAGTCGGGCCCCTGCATCGAGGCGCCGTGGCGGGCCCTTCTGCCCTCGTGGTGCCACAGCTCCCACCAGGTCCACTCGATCGGATCGTCGAAATCCACGGCGGTGATCCGGCCCGCCTTGTGCAGCTCATCGATAATGCTCGCGGCCGGGCGGGCGAACTTGTCGTTGTAGAGCAGGACCACCTGGTCGAACTGGTCGTAGGCGCCGGCGACAAAGGATCCCGCGTGGCACATGGTGCATACCTGCTGCATGTTGCTGCGCCGGTCTTTCCAGGTCAGCACCCGGGTTACTTTCTTTTGCCCTCCCTGCCCGTCATCGAGCATCGCGCCGGCTTCCGGCAACTGCGGCTCATCCCCTGTGATGTCCTGCTTGGAATGGTCCTCGAAAACCAACATGTTGAGCTTGACCGAGACCGGCGGCCTGAGGGTCCAGGAGATGCGCGCCCCCACGTCATGGGTGGATTCCTGATCGCCGGCGGCGCTCATGTGGCAGGAGGCGCAGGTAGGCCCGCTGAAATACTCCTGGCCGGCCCTCCAGGGGTCGCTGTCCAGGTTGAGCTTCTCGCGGTTGGCGTGGTAGAGCACTCCGTGTTTGGACTCGTTCCAGACCTCGATCTGCGGGTGGTCGGGGCCCAGGTGGCATTTGCCGCAGCCCTCCGGCTGGCGGGCCTGGGCTTTGCTGAACTCGTGGCGGGTGTGGCAGGCCGAGCAGGACCCCCGCGAGCCGTCCGGGTTGATACGCCCCATGCCGGTATTGGGCCAGGTGTCCGCAGTCGGCCGGCCGGAGTCATCGACCCGCACCTCCGAGCCGTGGCACTGGCGGCAGCCCGCATTGACCGCCGGCTGGCCGCCTACCAACTCTCCCAGCAGGTTGTCGAGCGAGCCGAGGATCTGCCCCGCCTTGGCGTGGTGCGAGCCTTTCTGCTGGTCGAACTCATCCTGGTGGCATTCGGCGCAATCTTTCGGCGAAACGATAACCGCCACGGTGGCCCCCTGGTGCTCGAAAGCATCCAGGTCGGAGCTTTCCGCCCCGTGGCAGTAAAGGCAGTCTATCTCCAGCTCGCCGTGCTTGGAAGAGCGCCACTGGGCCACTATCCCCGGGGTCTTTTTCTCGTGGCAGCCGACACAGTCAGCCTGCTCCTGTGCGGGCAATGCCGCGGATCCTCCGGGAAAAAGGAATACTGCCAGGAGCGGGCCGCTGAAGATAAGCCTGCGCAAAGTACTTGTCCTGGTCAACGCCACCTCCTTTATCGTCAGGTACGCCTCAACGGTGGAAAAAATGGGTGCGGTAACTCGAAAGGGCTGCCGCCGGGCAATGGCGTTGTCTGCGCTCATTGCCGGAAAGAGTCCTGATGTATAATAATAACCTGCATCCACCGGGAAAATCAATCCTGCCGCTGGCGCCCGGCCTGCAGGCCGCTGGTGCCGGCCGGGCCTTGCTCCGGCCCGGAGATAATAATTTATCCGGTTTTTGTTGCGTTTTTTTAAATTCAGTTTATGTTGTTGCCACACGGGCTTGCGGATATGTCCGGTACCTCTGACGGAGAATGTCCTATCGATTTGCCTGCTCTTGCTCAGCTATATTCCACCAACTCAACCGGGAGCCGTCATTATAAAAAATCACCAGTCCTTTGCAGTTGCGAATCATTTGACAAATCACACGTTTTTACTGTAGAATAAACTGCTGTCTCGCTTTTCACCTCTATCACGCGCGATTCTGCAACAAAACACTCTAACCTCAGTCTGCGGAGGCGCCCATGTCGATGCTCAAGTCCAAACTTTCCCAAATAATCCCCGCCTGGCAGGAAGACCTGAAATCACTCCTCAGCGAGCACGGCGATAAAAAGATCTCGGAGGTAAATCTGCAGCAGTTCTACGGTGGCTGCCGGGGTGTAAAGGGGCTGCTTTGCGACACCTCGCTGGTCGATCCCGAAAAGGGCCTGATCATCCGCGGCCGGCCGATCCTCGAGCTGGCGGACTGTCTCCCCGAGGAAATCTACTTCCTGCTGCTCACCGGCGAGCTGCCGACTAAAGAAGAGCTGAAAGACCTCCAGGAAGAATATAAAAAGGTCCCCAGGGTCCCGGGCAATGTCTGGAAATGCCTGAAAGCGCTGCCCGGCGACACCCACCCGATGGTCATGCTGAGCATAGGTATCATGGCCCTGGAGAGGGAGAGCGTCTTCCGCCAGCGCTACGATGAAGGCATGAAAAAGACCATGTACTGGGAACCGGTACTGGAGGACTCGATCAACCTGCTGGCCAGGCTGCCCGAGCTGGCGGCCGGGATCTACCGAATCAGCAGCGGCAAAGGCGACCCGATACCGCCGAACAAAAACCTGGACTGGGGCGCCGACTACGCTCACATGCTCGGCATTGACGATCCGAAGGGCGAGTTCAAGAAACTGATGCGCCTCTACCTGGTTCTGCACAGCGACCACGAGGGCGGCAATGTAAGCGCGCTGACCACCCACGTGGTAGGCTCGGCGCTCTCCGATCCTTATTACGCGGTGTCGGCAGGCCTTAACGGCCTGGCCGGCCCCCTTCACGGACTGGCCAACCAGGAATGCCTGGCTTTCGTGCTGGAGATCCACAAGAAGTACAATGGTGTGCCCAGCGATGAAGAGCTGGTCAAGTTCTGCTGGGACACCCTGAACAGCGGCAAGGTGATCCCCGGCTACGGCCATGCGGTGCTGCGGCAGACAGACCCCCGCTTCACCGCCTTCAACAACTTCGGCAGGAAATACTGCGCCGATTCGGAGGTTTTCCAGATCGTCGACCGGCTGTTCATCCTGATCCCGGACGTGCTCAAGGAGCACGGCAAGGCCAAGAACCCCTACCCCAACGTGGATGCCGGAAGCGGCAGCCTGCTCTACCATTACGGCCTGAAGGAGTTCAACTACTACACCGTGCTTTTCGGAATCTCCCGGGCCATGGGCATGCTCAGCCAACTGGTGATGAGCCGGGCGATGTTCACCCCGATCTTCCGGCCCAAGTCCGTGGGCAGGGACTGGGTCAAGGAATTCTTGGGGATCTGAGGCAGCCTGCCTCCCCTGGAAAACACAACGCCGGGCGGCCCCTGATGCAGGGCCGCCCGGCGTTTTTTTGCCCGGATAATTTATAAGGACTTTGTCTTGTGCATTTAAACGCCGGTGGGGGCGGGCTGGCAGCCTTTTTGCTTTGGCACTGGTAATCGGATATACCGACCGGCGGGAGGAATGCAAAAAGGATGCCAGCCCGCCCCTGACAAAGCACAGGGCTTACTCGTTACTGAAATTCATGAATGATCCGGATCCCTGATACCTTCAGGCCGGGTCTCTACCTTGAAACATCTCCTAAGCCCCCTCCCCGGGGTGCTGCTCGTAGATAAGCCCGTCGCCGTCGGTGGCATCCACCTCCAGGTAATGTCCCCTGGCCAGCTCCAGGTACTCCAGGCGCTGCTGCTCGCGGGAGCCGATCTTCACCTCCCTGTTGACCGAGCCGATCAACTCGCCCAGGCGCTCCACCCGGTTTCTCTGCAGGTAGTCTTCCAGGAAAGACAACAGCGAGCTTATCTGCCCGAGACCCTTGCGGTACAGCAGGGAACAGACCTGAACCGTGGCCGCCCCGGCCAGCAGGTACTTGACAAAAGCCTCCGGGCTGTGCACCCCGCCGGAAGCCGAGATATCGGTTTCCGGCAGCATCTCGTGCAGGATCGCCACCCAGCGCAGCGGGTAATAGATGCTGTGCGGGGTGCTCAGGCCCTGGTCTCCCTTGGAGGAGAAAGCCTGCCTGGTCCGGATATCGATATCCAGGCCGGTCTGGCGGTTGAACACCACCAGGCCATCCGCCCCGGCTTGCACCAGCTTCAGGGCTGTGTTCTGGGGGGCGGTAAGCTGGCCGCTCATCTTGACCGCCAGCGGGATTTTCACCCTGGAGCGGACCGTGGCCACTGTCTCGACAAAGGTTTTCTCTATCTCGCTACTCTCGACCTCTGAAG
>JAFGTO010000261.1 GCA_016934095.1 Candidatus Glassiibacteriota bacterium | reverse complement strand
CTACCTGCACAGCCCGGAAGAAAAGCAGCTCGAGGTGTTCGAGCTTCACCTGGAGATGGCCGACACCCTGAAACTGCCCGCAGTGATACACTGCCGCAAAGCCTACCCGCAACTGGCGGAAGTGCTGCGGCGCTTCTACCACCCCGGCCACGTCCCCTGGCTGGTGCACTGTTTCTCAGGGAACATGGAGGACCTGGAAGCGCTGATCAGTCTCGACTGCTATTTCAGCCTGGGAGGCTCGATCACTTTCAAGAACTACGGCAAGGCGGAGGTGGTGCGCCGCATACCCGCGGACCGCCTGCTGCTGGAGACCGACTGCCCGTACCTGGCCCCGGTGCCCTGGCGCGGCAGGCGCAACGAGCCGGCCTGGATCACCCACACCGCCGCGGTGCTGGCCGGGATGCGCGGGGTGGACCTGGAGGAGGTCTCCAGGATGACCTGCGGGAATTTCGAGAGGCTCTTCGGGGTTGGGGCTGGATGATAAAACCTTAAACTTGATCATAGAGAGGCCCTTCCCCCGTCCCGGGGGAAGGGCCTCTTTGTGACGGCATCAGAAGCCGAACTTGAAGGTGAAAAAGTTGTCCGCGCTCAGGCGTCCCTTGTTGCGGTAGGCATAGTTGAACTCCAGGAACCTGGAGCCGAACACCCTCTTGACACCCCCTCCCAGAGACAGTCCGCGCAGCACCGGGTCATCCCCCCAGTACTGGTAGCCCATCATGTCCACGTCCTCGTTATATTCGTCGGTCTGGATCTTCCAGCCCATGCGCAGGGCCGCTGAGATATAAGGGGTGAAGCTGTAGGTTACCTCGGTGCCGGTGGAATAGCTGATCGGGATGCTGCTGTTGCGCCAGATCTCGCCGGAGCTTAGCCAGTTCAGCTTATCGGTGGTGTAAAGGTTGTAGGCCACGGCGATCTTCACCGAGGTGGGCAGGCGGTAGGTGTGGGTCAGGCGGTAGACCTCGCGGTTGGACCTCTTGGTCATGGCGTAGGGGTCCGTGGTGTAGTCGCCGTATCCGTCCGGGACGCCGCCGGTCATGGTTTCCGGCCCGACACCGGTTCTCAGGTTGTCGCCGCGCATGGTGATATTGGTCCCGAGGTTCTGGATGGCGAAGGCGAACCTGATTTCCCGGTCCATGAACTCGGAGTGGTAGATCCCCCCGGCATCGATGCCGAAAGCGCTGCCCGAGATATTGTTCAGCACGTCCTGGTGGATGAACTTGACACTGATCCCGGCGATGAAGCGGTCCGAGAGGTGGTAGGCGAAAGAGCCTCCCATCTGGAAATCGTAGGCGTTGTAGAAGCTCCCGGTGCCGTTGGGACTGGTGATCGAGGTTACCTCTTCGTCCGGGATGTCCAGGTAGCCGAAGAAGCCGCCCACCGTGGCCCGTCCATCGGCAATGGGCGTGGCCCCGGCGAAGTAGTTATAAACCAGGTCCATGGTGTAGTCTACCACGTTGGCCATGATTTCGCGGTTTTCCAGGAACCCCAGGCCCGCAGGGTTCCACCAGATGGAGGTGATATCATCGCAGACCGCCGCATAGGCGCTGCCCATCCCGATGCCGCGCGCCCCCACAGGGATGGTGAGGAACTCCGCCGCGCGCACTCCGACGAAGGAGGAACTTTGCTCCCTTCCCTGGGTGGGATACTTGTCCAGGCCGGTGTATTCCATCCGCTCAATCCCCTGGGCGAACAGGGGAAGCGCGACGAACGCCAGGAAGGCACCGGCGGTTAATAGAGCTCTGGCTGCCTTTTTTCTCAACATTATTGACCTCCGTACATTCTAAGGGGATTTGGCATTTTCCGGTAACGCTTAACGGTTTGCACCCGCTCAGTTGACTATGTAGAACTTACCGGTATGCGTTTTCCCCCGCGGGTCCGTCACGTGGTAGAAATACAGGCCGCTGGCCACGGTCTGGCCGAAGCGGTTCTTCATGTTCCAGGCCTCGGTTCCGCCGTGGTTGTCGTACCCGGTGAACGAGAACGGCTCGTTGTTGGGCTGCAGGTTGTCGACATCGACGAAATTCCCCCAGCCGGTGCGGCTGGCGCCGATGTGGTTCAGCACGTTGATCAGGTTCCCGCTCAGCGTATAGATACGAATGGTGCAGCGGTCCGGCAGGTTGACAAAATCGATCCTCCGGCTGCCGCCGGACTGGTCGAGCACCGAGGTGGCGATATAGGGATTGGGGACCACCCTGATCTTGCTCAGCTCGATGTCCTCTTCGTTGAGCGTGGAAGACTTGATCTCGATCCTCCACCGGTCTCCGGGGAACGGCGGGTCCGGGTACTGGGTGAACCTGGTCGAGTCTTCGTTCCAGGTGCCGAAAGCATTGGCGACAGTAAAGACCGTACCCGGGGAGGGCATGGTGAAACCGCCGCTGCGGTAGATTTCCCAGACCAGGCCGTTGACATAGACGCCGAACCTCCTGTCGTTCTCTGCGGGCATGGTCTCGACCATCAGGCGCTCCCGCAGCTCGCGGGGTACTTCGTCCCGGATTTCCGTGTAAGCCCTCATATACATGCTGGAGGAGGTCAGGAAGCCCCAGCCGCCGTTATCGGTGTAGGGACTGAAAGGCACTGGCAGGCCGCGGGTTTTGTCCTGCACCTCCAGGGTCAGGTTGCCGTCCCCGGCATCTTTCCAGGTCAGCTCGAACACACCGGTGCGGGCAAAGCCCTCGTTGCCCGGGGCGGTGCCTACCAGGTTGCTGCATTTCCCCTCCACCGCATAGACATCCGCACCGTCATAAGCTCCCGGATCGATGTGGTAATAAAGCTCACCGCCGGCGAGGCTCTTGAAGGTGGCGCGCAGAACGTAGATCAGCCCGTCTCTTTCCAGCGGCCCGTTGAAAACGCGGCCGGCCTCTTCATCATAGTTCCTTCCCGGGACCGGCGCCGGCTCGTCGAGCACCTCGCCCGAGGAGTCCAGCAGCCTGATAAACCGCTTGCCGGCCCCGCTGTAACCGGAACCGCAGGCTGGGTCCTTGACCTCGAATCCCATTTCGTAACAGTCGAGAAAAACAGTCAAGTCTTCCTTGATCTTTTCATCGATAACAGTCTCCAGCATGATCTCGACCTGCGGCTCCAGGAACTGTGGCGGCTCGGTCAGCCTTCCGGTGCCATCCCCGGAGAGTTTGAAAGAGGTCAGGGAAACCGCCTCCAGGCTCACCGATTCCGGCACGTATGCGACCCCGGACATGGAGGCGGGCTTGAAGTTGCTGGCGTCGCTGCGCGGACGGACCGTGTGGTAACCCTCTGGGAAAGGCCGGTTCCATACCTTTGAGGTGCCTTCAGCGGGAAGGCTGAACTCCTCGCCGGTCTGCGGGTTGTAATTCCGGTCATAGGGTACCAGGGCGTACCAGACTTTCAGCCCGTTCCTCAGGCGGCGGTACGACAGGTCCTTGTCCCGCGTGTCTACGTAATGGAAGTGCAGGTTGTTGTCCGAGAGGCTGCAGGAGTCGATCAGCTCGGCGTGAGCATCGCTGGGGCCGGTATAGTTCCGGTAGAGCCGGTAGCCCTCGAAGTCATACTCGCGGTAGACCTGGTTGGGGTCCGCCTCGGGGTGCTCCTGCAGGAAGTAGTAGAAAGCGTCCGGCGTGTTGAGGTTGACATCGCTCCAGGTGATAGTCACCTTGCCGTCCCCCGGTATGATAGTCAGCGGCTGCGGTAACGGTGTCTCGGCCAGGGTATACCCTCCCTCGTAGACCGCCTTGACCACATCCCCCATGACCTCCATAGGCTCCATCTGCACCTGGAGCTCGGGGTCGTCGATGTACTCCACGGCGGAGGGCTTAAGCACCATGGGCGGGTTGGCAGGGTAGCAGCACATGATTGCAAAGTCGGTGCTGGTGCTGTCCCGGGGGCCGAAGTCGTGAAGCTCCGACCAGGCGGTATAGTTGATCCGGCCCTGGCGGCCCCAGAGCCACTGGCTGTAGCGCCCGTCGGTGGGCAGGAGCATCCCCGGCACCCCTACGGCGGGCCTGCCGGTCCAGGGGCTCAGCTCATCCTCGAAGAGCTCGGACATGTCCTCCTCGACACCGTCATGCACAGCCTTGCACCACCGGTAAACCAGGCCCGGGTTTGCCTCAGTGCCGATATCCCTGGAGATGGTGAAGCCGAACTCGGTTCCCCACCTCATGTTGTTGCAGTTGGTCAGTGCCATGGTCTCATCCTGCCAGGAGCAGGGACGCAGGGACTTGTAGCCCAGGATGAAAGTATGTCCGCCGCGGGTGAAAGTGGGCTCCATGCCGTCGTAGTCGACCATGCACTTGATTTCTTTCTCCGGGTGGAAAGCCCAGCCCTCGTCCATGTTGATAGCTTCCGGCCCGATGCCGATGTAGTTCTCGACGTAGACCAGGCAGAAACCGCCCCAGTCTTGCCCGTTCGGAGTGGCGGACACCTGCCCCACGTAGTCCGGGTTAGGGTTCCAGACCAGGTACTCGGACATGTTGCGGATGAACAGGTGCCCGTAACCGATATCGTTGCTCTCCCCGAAATTGAGGAAGAAGAACTGGTAC
The DNA here is from genome assembly GCA_016934095.1 of Candidatus Glassiibacteriota bacterium. Taxonomy (GTDB): domain Bacteria; phylum Gemmatimonadota; class Glassbacteria; order GWA2-58-10; family GWA2-58-10; genus JAFGTO01. The sequence goes on along the minus strand of JAFGTO010000261.1, from coordinate 4,687 downwards.
TCCATGGAGACACCCGTGGGCGGTTTCGACTGGTGGTAGCTGTCGTCGAAAACGTCCGAGTGCCGGGCACACAACGTTTCCACGCCGTGGAGGACCGGTTCTCCCTCCAGGGTCCGGCCCTCGCGGAACTCCGCCGGCCACCTGGCCAGGTTATCCGGGTCCAGGGAAGAGTAGACCTCGTTGACCTCCACCCGGCTGGCCCACTGGTCCATGCGCTCTCCGGCATCGTAGCCTTGTTTCAGGATGTCGTAGGCTTCCAGGCTTCCCAGCTTACCGCCGATGGTCCTGCCCCGGCTATGGCCGTAGAGGGTGTCCTCGCTGGCACCATCGCCGTCCAGGTCCCTGGAAACCGCCAGGAAGTGTCCCCACCCGCCCTCGTAGGTGGGGATCTCATTCCCCGAGCCCCTCGGGTACTCGGAAGTCCCGGCAAAGACTGTCGAGCCGAGGTTCATCTCGAAGCCGAAATTGTTGCCCTGGGATTTCCTGCTCTTGGTCTGTATCGCCGCGGCGGGCGAGGCCAGGCCGAACACCAGGGCAGCCAGGGCCGCTTTGCTCAATAAGTCCTTCAGTTTCAGCATAATTGATCTCCTGTAGATTGACCGCTGGAATCGATTTGTTCCAGCCGCACCGCCTCAGAAGCTGAAATCGAGGCCGAGACGAATCTGCCGGGCGATTCCCCAGTCCGACCAGTCGTCGAGATTGCTCATCATGGAGTTGGCGATAGCCCCTTTGGCCGCTTCCATCACGGTCAGGATCCCGTCCTGGTTGAAATCAGCCTGGAACAAGTACTTGCCCACTGAAGTGGCATCCTCCCAGTAAAGGTCCACGCCTCCGGTGACATAGCGGTAACCCTGGTACTGGTACCCGGAAGGATATGCCCTGGGGAGCTTGCGGTTGGTGGCATTGTAGATTTCCACGAACCCGCTCAGGCGGCGGGTGCTGCCGAGGTAAAAAGTTTTATTCAGCCTGAGGTCCAAGTTGTGGTCCCAGCGGCCCCGGCGCCGGCTGAGGTCGCCGGTCGGCTGGCCGCTCTGGAAAGTGAAGCTGGCGTAGGCCCTGAAATTTTTAAGGACCGGGTTGACCCAGGAGCCGGCCTGGAAGTCCTCCGGGAAGAGGTAGTTGAGATAGGTCGAGAACACGTGGGTGCGGTCGCCGCCCATGGGCCGCAGGTCGTCCCGGGTGCTGCTCAGGTAGCTCGAGCCCGTGGTCCTGGAGAACTGCAGGGTGTAGACGATGTTGCAGGAGTAATTCTGCGAGAAGCGTTTCTTCAGGGTCAGGTCCATGCCCTTGATGTTCCCCTTGTCGGCGTTGGCGTAACCGGAGGTCAGCTCGCGGACCTCCCTGCCGGTGTGCCACTGGGTATAGTCCCTGAAAAAGCTGGCGCTGGCCAGGTTGCCCTCGGCATCCCGGTAATAGGCCACCAGGTCCAGCACTATGTCCTCGGTGGCCAGGTAGCTCAGGCCGGACTCGAAAGCATCCGTCCGGGTGAACCCGAGGCCTCCGGGGTTCGAGCCGCTGAAAATCTGGTCCAGGCCTGGAAGCTGGGTGAAGACCCCGTAGGAGAACCTGAGCTGCGACCTGTCGGTCACCGGGAAAGCCACGTCGAAACGCGGAGACCACTCGCTGAAATTCTCCGGGTAATACCTCTCGCCCCAGAGGTCTCCGTAGCGGAACGCCCAGTTGTCGCGGGGCTGGAACGAGTCGTAGCGCAGGCCGTAGTCGAAAACGAAATCTCCGAGGTCCGTGCGGTTCTGGGCGTAGAACCCGTACATCCTGGGCCGGTAATTGAACTCGTTGTCAAGCTCGCGCACCCTGCGGCCGGTCTCGAACTTGAGGTTATCGAAGCGGGTGGCCTGAACTCCGAATTTGACACGGTTCTGGCGGTCGGCCTGGATGTCGAAGTCAAGCTTGAAGTTGTGCTGGAGCTCCTTGAGGTACCGGTAGTTCATGTAGTAGAGCTGAACGTTCTGCTCGTATCCGAAAGGAGTGGCGTATCCGTAGGAGCGGTTCCAGTACCCCGAGCCGTCCGGATAGTAATATTTCGCCCAGGCTTCTCCATGCAGGTCGCCCACAGCCGGATCGTAGGCGATACCCGGCCCCGGCTCGCTGCGGCCGGGCCAGGTCTCGACCTCGAAGGGGATATCGTGCGGCGACCACGAGAGGATGGTATTATCCTCGCGGACATAGTTGTCTTTCAGGTTGGAGGAGTTGATGTCCTGGGTCCTGAAATTGGTGTAGCGGAACTGGAGCGAGGCGCTGCGGTTTCTTGACTGGTAGAAATCCCAGTTGGCTCCGGTAAGGAAGTTCGAGGTGCGGGTCCTCCTGGCCACGTTGACCGGCACCAGGGCCGAGGTGTCTCCATCGGCGAGGATGTCGCCCCTGTCGGCCGACCACCGGCGCATCGGCAGCATCTTGGGTGTGGCATAGCCGAAGTTGAAATACGGGTCTCCGGAGGCAGGCCAGGTCCTCTGGTTCCTGGAAAAGTTATGGCTGCCGATAAGTTTCAGGCCCCTGATCGGCGAAGAAGTCAGTTTCCCGGACACGGTTGTCCTGTCCATCCAGTTGTTGGGCTGGCGGGCCGGGTGCGATGGAGAGAACAACCCGGGATCTTCCCCCATTTTTTCGGCGAAGAAAGCCCTGCCCAGCTGAAACTCCTCGAGAGTGAACGCAGGCTGGATATCTTTCGCGCCCAGCACGGGGTCATTGCGGACCGCCTCGTTGAGGTGGTCCACGAAATCCTGGTTGACCCCGCGGAAACCCTCGCTGGCATGGGTGGGAAAAACATCGGCCCGGCCCTGGAGCTCGCCGGAGCCGTTGTAAAACAGGTTGGGAACAAAGGGAACCGGCCCGCCGATATTGACCTGGAGCTGGTTATAGCCGTAGTTGGCAGTTCGCGGGTTCAGCTCATCGGTAGTGATCCGCGCGTTACCCTTGAGCCTGGGCCCGCCCTCCTTGGTGACAATGTTGATAATCCCCGACTGTGCGTTGCCGTACTCGGCCTGAAAGCCGCCGGTGATGATGTCCACCTCCTCGACCGCGCCGACTGAAAATTCCAGCGGAGTGGTGTCCTCACCGAGGGAGGCTTCCTCGTGGGTCCAGATCCAGTACGCGCCGGGCCGGAAGGGGTTGGCCGTATAGTTGCGCACGATGACCCCGTCGACCACCATAGCCTCCTCGCCGAGGCGCCCGCCACGGATGCGCAGCCCGCGCGCCCTTCCGCCCTCGCCGCCGATCTGCACTCCGGCCTCGAGGATCATCAGGTCCTCCAGCTTGGTAGCCGGAGACTCTTCCAGCCTCTCGGCGGTAAGGCGCTGCTTGGTCACCGTGTTGTCTCTCGGTATCAGCGCCTCGGACTCACCCTCGATAGTGATACCTTCGAGCTGGAGAATTGTCGAGCTCAAAGTCGCATCCAGGGTAACAGTATGGCCTGCCAGAAAGCGCTGATCGGCGACAGTGATTTTCTGGTAGCCGGTGTAGCTGAAAGAAATGGACCTGAGTCCGGGCGGGATGCTGAGGACGAAGTAGTAGCCGTCGGCGTTGGTTACATTACCCAGGCGCGTGCCCTCCACTACCACCTGGGCGCCTGCCAGCGGCCTGCCGCTATCCTTGTCCCGCACAAAGCCCTCGAGCTTGGCCGTGTTGAGCTGGGCAGACACCGGGACAAAGGATAATAGGATCAACAGAACCACGGCTGTCAGCGCCGCCGACAAACCGGAAAGCTTACCATTTTTGGACATAAATCCTCCTGAATGAGCTGAATAATTTCTGACAAATCCGTTCTCTTCAGGACTCCTTCCGCCTCCTTTGCTGAATTTAGGTTTTAAGAAAACCCACAATGTCTTATCAGGCGCCCCTCCTTGCAGTAGTTAATCAGATTTGGTCCGGTCAGGAAATATCTTTTATTCAAAGCCTGAGGAAAAATTTGCATGATGACAGGGACCCGGCTCACGGCAGTGCCGGGAGGGGGCGCGAAGCCGGGGGTTTTATTACTTCAATATCAGCCGCGAATCTCCCGGCGGAGGCACCTGCCGGTATAACTCCCTGACCCGGCTGTCTGTTACGGTAGCCCGGGCCTTTTCCAGTGCTCTCAGCCTGATGACCCGCGGCAGACGGCCCAAAGCCCCGAACGCTGCAGCCAGGCTCACCGGGTCCAGGCGCAGCAGTGCAAGCGGCAGGGAAAGGGCCAGGAACGCCAGGTGCTCAGCCAGCATGGCAGGCCCGGTCAGGTTTTTCCAGTGGAAGAGCAGGCGGTTCCTGCGGGAGATGTAGCGGACATACGCCCGGCGGAACGCTCCGCCGATGGTGGTGTTCGGGCGGTGGTACACCGTGGCCCGGGGCTCGTAGCTCAGGCGCCAGCCCCTTTTTAGCGCACGGTAACAGATATCGGTGTCCTCCCAGTTGAAAGGGCTGAAAGTCTCATCCAGCCCTTCCAGCTCGAGCCACTTGCGCCGGTCGAAAGCAGAGAAACCCCCGGGACAGTAGAAAGTCGGCAGGTCGCCCGGCGGGTCCGGGGGCGAGGAAGTCTCCACTAGATCGTAGTTGCGCCAGACCCTCCAGAAGCCCCTTTTCCAGGTGCCCACCTTGCCCCCATCGCGGAAAGTCTCCCGGTCCCAATCCAGACTCCTGGCGCAGACCCCGAATACTCCGGGGTCGTCGAAATGACGCAGCAGGGCTGTCAGCAGGCCCT
>JAFGTO010000260.1 GCA_016934095.1 Candidatus Glassiibacteriota bacterium | reverse complement strand
TTGAAACCGGCGCCGCGGAGATCCTCGTCCGCGAGACCAGCCATGAGAGCCAGCCCTGCTACTGTCTCTGCGATTACGAGGTCTACGGGGAGATCACGGACCTCCCGGCGGGGACCTACACCCTGGTCATCTGCGGGCCCGGCCAGGATGACCAGGCCAAGTGCTCTGCGGTTGTCAACATCCAATAAACGAATGCGGACGGCCTCCCTCCATACGAAGGGACACAGTGCCGCCTGACATGATAAGCCTGCTTACGGACTGTTTAATGAAGACAATGGAGGGACCCATGCTCAGGTTTAAGCGAACGGCTGGGGTTCTGGCCCTGGCGGCCCTGCTGGCCGCACCGTGGCAGTCAGCCGGGGACATCGCTACTATCAAGCGGCCGGTAACTACCGGTTTCGGCACCTACAGCCCTGTGTCGCTGGCCGAGCTCACCCCGAGTGTGCCGGACCTGACAGTGGCCGGCGACCTCTCCGGCGTGGCCTACCTGGACCGCTTCAGCGAGCTGCAGCAGGGCGAGCCCCTGGAGCTGCTGGCCGCCAACCATTTCGTGGCGATCCCGGGCCGTTTCAAGCAGGTACATGACCTTTACAACCAGGCCCGGGAAATGGAAGTGCCCATCTTCGTCACCACGGATGCCATGCTGCACTCTTTCCACATTATCTACGACTACGCCCTGCGTATCCTGGAAACCGACCTCTTCCAGCACGACCTCCAGGCCCTCAACCAGGCCCTGCTCGAGGCGGTGGACGGCCGGAGCTCGGATGACCCGGCGCTCGCCGAAGAGCTGCGGCGCGCCGCAGCTTTCGTCAACGTGGCCCGCCGCCTGGCAGACCCGGGGAGCGGGATCCTGCCGGAGACGGCGGACCTGGTCGATGCCGAGCTCGAGCTGGTCGGGGCCCATGCCGGCCCCGAGTACTCGCCCATCCTGGGCTACCGCGAGGACTATACCCAGTACGTGCCGCGGGGCCATTACACCCGCTCCGAGGAGCTGGAGAACTACTTCCGCTCCATGATGTGGTACGGACGCATGGGCTTCCGCCTGCGCCCGGATTCCACGCCAGAGGGTATCGAGAAAGGGCGCAGCGAGACACGCATGGCGCTCAACCTGGCCGGCGCCCTGGTGGGGCTGACAGTCAGCGGCGAGCCGGCGGTCGATGTCTGGGAGAGGATCTACCGGCCCACGGTCTTCTTTGTCGGCGAGGCGGACGACCTGACTTTCTACGATTACGCCGAGCTGGCGGAGACTGTCTATGGCAAGCCGGTCCAGGAGCTCAGCCCCGATGAGATAGCGGACCCCGCCCTGCTGGACGAGTTTATCGAACAGGCCGCCGGCTTCCGCAAGCCGAGGATCAATTCCTCCCTGCTTTTCGATACCCAGGACCCGGCCGAGGCCACCCAGGGCTTCCGGGTGATGGGACAGCGCTTCATCCCGGATTCATACATGTTCTGGCAGCTGGTGCACCCCAACGTCTATAACCGGCTTATGCCACGCGGCCTGGATGTAATGGCCATCCTGGGCTCAGAAGAAGCGGAGCGCATCCTGGACGAGGTCTACCAGGAGACAAACAACCCGGACTACCAGGTCAAGCTGGACAGCCTCAAGGCCGAGTTCTCCGGCCTGCCGCCCGAGGCCTGGGCCGAAAACCTCTACTACAACTGGCTCTACTGCCTGGCGCCCCTGCTGGAGGAGAAGTCCGCAGGCTACCCCCGGTTCATGCGCGGCAGGGCCTGGACGCATAAAAGTTTGAGCACGGCCCTGGGAAGCTGGGCCCAGCTTCGCCACGATACCATTCTCTACGCCAAGCAGTCGTATACCCTGGAGACTTCCATGCCCTTGCCTCCCGGGCCGGCCGCCGGTTACGTGGAGCCCCAGCCGGCTGTCTTCGCCCGCCTGGCCGCCCTGGCCCGCTACATGCGTGCGGGCCTCGAGGCGCACGGGACCCTGCCCGCCGAGATCGCCTGGCGACTGGCGGAATTCGAGAGCCTGCAGCTCAGCCTCAAGCTGATCGCCGAAAAACATTTGACCAACAAGCCGCTCACCCAGACCGAGAACGAGGTGATCATCTCCATCGGCGAGGTCCTCGAAAAGCTGGTGACTTTCCCTCCGGATGGTCAGGGCCGGCCCTCCTGGGAGAGCGATACCGATGACGAGATGGCGGTGATCGCCGATGTGCACACCGATCCCAACACCGGCCGGGTGCTGGAAGTGGGCGTGGGATACCCGCTGGCCCTCTACGTGATCGTGCCCGGCGCGGACGGCCCCAGGATCGCCCTGGGCGGCATGTTCTCCTACTACGAGTTCAAGCACCCCATGGACGACCGCCTGACAGATGAAGCCTGGCAGGAAATGCTGCATACCGACCAGGCCCCCACCCTGCCGGAATGGGCCGAAGATTACCTGGCCGTGGAGGGTATGGAGACTGTTACCGAGCATATGACAGTCCTGGCTGGTCCCCCGCTGGTTACCGGCATCCGCCTGGAAGTGGGATCGGAGGTGGTCAGCGCCGGAGAGACACTGGAGGTCTGGCTGAACGTGGCCCGGTCGGAAGGCTATAACGTGCGCTTCTGGGCGGACGGCGAGCTGCTGGGAGAGACCGGCCTGCTGCCCGACCCGCTGAGGGAGGGAGTGGTCTCTGCCTCCGTCTCTACCGCGGGGTGGCCCTCCGGCGTGGTGCGCGCCGAGGTCCTCTGGCAGGGAGAGCCGGGCAGGAGCACTTTCCTGGAGATCGCCTCCGGAACTTCGCTTTCTCCGGCCGACCTGGATGGGGACGGACTGGTGAGCCTTTTCGACCTGGTCGAGCTGCTGCAGAGGCTCTCGCAGGGGCGTGGTGCGGATGTCAACGGGGACGGCGGCGCGGACATCTTCGACCTGCTGGAGATGCTGCACCTGCTGTGCGGGGCCCAGCCGGAGCCCGCCGGGCCAGGAGTGCGCCTGAGCGCCCTGGGCGGCTGCGGCTCGGACACCCAGAAAGACCCGGACACCAGGGG
>JAFGTO010000259.1 GCA_016934095.1 Candidatus Glassiibacteriota bacterium | reverse complement strand
CGCCGCAGTCAACGTAGTCTTCCCGTGGTCCACATGCCCGATCGTGCCTACGTTCACGTGCGGCTTGGTCCGCTCAAACTTCTTCTTGGCCATTATAAGGATATCCTCCTCGAGTTTTTGAAAATGGAGCCCACGACCGGGATCGAACCGGTGAACCTCATCCTTACCAAGGATGCGCTCTACCGACTGAGCTACGTGGGCTCTATATCAATCCTCTGGAGCGGGAAACGGGACTCGAACCCGCGACCCTCAGCTTGGAAGGCTGATGCTCTACCAACTGAGCTATTCCCGCACAAATGGTGGAGGGGGGAGGATTCGAACCTCCGAAGGCTGAGCCGACAGATTTACAGTCTGTTCCCTTTGGCCGCTCGGGAACCCCTCCATACATTCAGCTGGAGCTGGCGATGGGACTCGAACCCGCAACCTGCTGATTACAAATCAGCTGCTCTACCGATTGAGCTACGCCAGCGTTAAATCTGGAAATAAAAGGTGAATAAACCGGTAAAAGCACAGGAAGCGGAATTAAAGAAAAAGAATCAAGAAAAAAATAGATCAAAATAATATATAAATTAAATCCGACTTGTCAACCTTTTTTATCATGAATCCGAAATCAGGTTTTTTTCTTCCAGTGCGTGCCCTCGGGGCTGTCCTCCAGAGCTATACCCATGGCCGCCAGCTCGTCGCGAATCTCATCCGCCCGGGCGAAATCCCGGGCTTTCCGCGCCCGCTTCCTTTCTTCTACCAGTTTTTCCACGTACTCCACCCGGTCTATCTCATCCCGGCCGTCCGGGGCGAGCACATCCAGCACCCGGTCGCAGAGGGCGAGCTCCTCCAGCGCCCTGCTGCGCGAGCTTTCGCTCAGGGAGCCCGCATCGATCAGGCTGTTGACCTCGCGGACAAAATCGAACAGCGAGGCCAGGGCCGTGCTGATCGAGAGGTCATCGGCCAGGGCCTGCCTGAAACGGTCGGCGCACCAGGTGAGCGGCTCCCCCTGGGCTGCGGCGGCTGGACGGTAATTTTCCAGGCGTCTCTTGAAATCGCGCAGGCGCTCGACAGCCGAGGCAGCCGCAGCCAGGGCATCAAAGGTGAAATTGAGCTGGCTGCGGTAATGGGTCGAGAGCAGGATGTAGCGGATGGCCGTGGGTTTGTGTCCCTTTTCGAGCAGGTCCCGGAAAGTGTAATAATTGCCCAGGGACTTGCTCATCTTGCGGCCTTCGACCATCAGGTGCTCCCAGTGCAGCCAGCAGCGCACGAAAGGCTTGCCGGTGGCCCCCTCGCTCTGGGCGATCTCGTTCTCATGGTGGGGGAAAATCAGGTCGACCCCGCCGCAGTGGATGTCGAGAGTCTCGCCCAGGTATTTCATGCTCATGGCCGAGCACTCGACATGCCACCCGGGACGTCCGCAGCCGAAAGGGCTCTCCCAGCCGACATTCTCGTCTTTACGGCCCTTCCAGAGCACGAAATCCCGCAGGTCCTCCTTGTCGTAAGAGTCCACGTCCACCCGCGCCCCGGCCTTGATGCCTGAGGTATCCAGCCGGCTCAGCCTGCCGTAGCCCTTGAAATCCGCGATCCGGAAATAGACCGAATCCCCGCTCCGGTAAGTCAGGCCGTTACGCTCGAGTCGGCCGATAAGCTCGATGATCTCCCGGATGTGCCCGGTGGCCCTGGGGTAATGCTCGGCCCTCTCGATACGCAGGGCGTCCAGGTCCTCGAAAAAGGCCTCGATATAGGGCTCCGTATACTCGGCCAGCGGCTTGCCTGCATTGGCCGCACCGTTGATCGTCTTGTCGTCCACATCGGTGAGGTTGACCACCTGAGTTACCTTGAACCCGTTGAGACCGAGGCAGCGGCGCAGCAGGTCCATGACCACGTAGGCCCGGTAGTTGCCGATGTGCGCGTAATCGTAAACCGTGGGGCCGCAGCCGTAAAACCTTACATGACCGGGCTCCAGCGGATCGAGCGGCTCTTTGCTGCGGCTGAGCGTATTGTAGAGGTAAAATTCCTGCATCAGAATCCCTTTTTTACAGTATTACGGCTTCCCGGCTTGACCAGGGGAACCCCCTGGCCACAGAGCGGGCAGTCTTCCGGCCGGTAGTTCACCACCTCTACCTCGACCAGGCTGGTCAGGGCCGGGGAAAATTTACTCCCGCCGCCCGAGCGGTCTATCAGGCAGCAGGCCGCCAGCACTTTGCAGCCGGCCTCCTCAGCCACCTTGACAGTCTCCAGGAACGAGCCCCCGGTAGTGACCACGTCCTCCACTACCACCACTTTTTCCCCGGGCTCGAGATCGAACCTGCGCAGGCGCATGGAACCGTCCATCCTCTCCACGAAGATGGCCCGGCAGCCCAGGGCGCGGCCCAGCTCGTGGCCGATAATCAAGCCTCCCATGGCCGGGGAGATCACTGCGGCAGGTACTTCCCCGCCCAGCGCTGCGCTTATCTTCTCGCCGAGGGCCCGGCCCAGCCGCTCGGCGGCCTCCGGGTACTGGAGGACCCGCGCGCACTGGAAATAATGCGGGCTGTGCAGGCCGCTGGTCAGCAGGAAATGCCCCTCCAGGTAAGCTTTGTACTTGCTGAAAAGCTCGAGAACCTCTTCACGTTTCATCGCTCCGGCCCTTTCGGTTTCCGTTCCACTGCTCGCGGGGATACTTTTCCCGGCGTTCCCTTTCAATTCCCGCCGTGGTGGGCAACGCCCACCAGCTCGCTCAAATCGCCGATACCCTCATTCTCGCACCAGGCGGCCAACTCAGCTACCACCTGCCCGGCGGCCAGGGGGTTGACAAAACTGGCGGTCCCCACCTGGACCAGCCGCGCCCCTGCCAGGATGTACTCCAGCGCATCCGGGCCGGTGGCTATGCCGCCGATACCGATTACCGGCACCCCGGCACCCATTTCCTGCAGCCGCCGGTAAACCTTGTAGACACAGGCCACGCCCACCGGGCGGAGAGCCGGGCCGCTCAAGCCGCCGAAAGCCATCCCGAGCGCCGGCTTGCGCTTTTTCACGTCTATCTTCATACCCGGCAGGGTGTTGATCAGGCTGAGCGCATCGGCCCCCGCCTCCACCGCCACCTCTGCCAGGGCGGCTATGTCTGCGACATTGGGCGTGAGCTTGGCTACCAGCGGCAGGCCCACCTCGCCTCGCAGGCCGGCGATGACCTCCCGGACTGTCGCGGGGTCGGCACCGAAATGGATGGAGCCGGCCTTGACATTGGGGCAGCCCAGGTTCACCTCCAGGGCGTCGATACCCCGGCATCCTGCCAGCCCGGCCCCCACCCCGATGAACTCATCCACCGAGAACCCGGCGAAATTGACCACCACCCTGGCGCCGCCGGCGTGCTGTACGATCCAGGGCAGCTTTTCCCGGATAAAAACCTCCAGCCCCACGTTGGCCAGGCCGATCGAGTTCAGCATCCCGCTGTCGGTCTCGACCACGCGCGGGGGCGGGTTGCCCTGCCTGGGCGCCGCCGTGACAGTCTTGGTGACCAGGCCGCCCAGCCGGCTGAAAGGCATTATGTCATAATACTCGTCGCCGTAGCCGAACGTTCCGCTGGCCACCAGGACCGGGTTCTGGAAACTCAACCCCAGGCAGTCTACTGTCAGGCGTGCGGCCATTTGACCTCGAAACCATTGAATACCGGCCCGTCGGTACAGCAGTACCGGTAGCTGACCGAGCCGTCGGGCGTGGTCATCGGGATGACACAGCCCTTGCAGATACCCTTGCCGCAGGCCATGTTCTCCTCTGTGGAGACCTCGAAGAGGGCCGTATTCTCCGATGAGACCAGGCCGGCGAGAGCCGCCATCATGGGTCCCGGCCCGCAGCAGTAGACTGCGGGGGGGCTGTCGCAGCCGGCGATAAGGGGCCGGAAAAGCCCGGTCACCAGGCCCTTTTGCCCCGCTGCGCCGTCCTCGCTGCACAGGTGCAGGCGCACGCGGCCCGGGAGGTCGGAGCCGACATCGACAATGCGGTCGCCGGCCTGCTCGCCATAGATCAGGTCTATCTCGGGAGGCTCGTCCAGAGCGTCCAGCCGCCCGGCCAGCATGGCCATCGGCGGCAGCCCGATACCCCCGGCGACCAGGATGGCCCGCCGGGCCTGCGGTGCCAGGGTAAAGGTATTTCCCAGGGGCCCGAAGACCCCGATCCGGCTGCCCGGGGCCAGGCCGGCCATCCAGCGGGTGGCCCGCCCGAAAGTGCGGAACAGGATCCGGATTGTCCCCGGGCCGTCAACCCGGTAGTAGCTGAAAGGCCTGGGCAGGAAAACGTCCGAGGTGTGCGGAGCGGGAGAGACCATGCAGAACTGGCCAGGCCCGATTTTCGAGGCGCTTTCCGGTTCGGGGAAAGAGAGCTCGTAGGTGCTCCGGGCCATTTTTCTGATGTCCGAGACTTCGACCCAGCGGAAAACGGGGATCAAACGCCACCCCCTGCGCCGTAGCGCGCCCACCAGAGCCTTCGCCTCATCTGAAGCCAGGTTTCGTGTCCAGGGGCGGCACCGGCGGCACCCGCGGCGGCCTCTTCACTGACCGCCCGGGTAATCTTGGGCGGGGAGTAGGCGGCGAGCTCATCGAGGTAAAAACCGGAAGGGCGCTCGGGCACCGGCAGCCCCAGCTCGCGGCGGGCCTCATCGGCGTAGCGCGTCTCCGGGAAGCTGGACACCACCAGCTCCAGCGACTGCCTGAACCTCAGCGAATCACCCAGCCCGGCGCAAAGGCGTCCCAGGTTCAGGGTGGCCTTGGGGGTCCAGATGGTGTTCGGGTACTCGAAAATCAGGCGCTCGTACCCTGCGCGCGCCATCTCGAGCTGGCCGGAGGTTTCATAGTACTCGGCCAGCAGGAACTGCAGCCTGGCCAATGCATCGCGGCTGGTCGTCGAGTCGCTGGCTTCCACCTGCTCGACTATCTGATAGAGCATCCCGACGTCCTCGATGTTCTGCTGTGCCGGGTCGACCAGCGGCGAATAGGGATCATCCTTGCGGACCTGGGTGAAAGCCCGCTCGGCCAGGCGAAGGGCCAGGAGGTCCTGGCTCAGCCCCACCAGCGGCTCGAGAGCTTTGGTGTTGAAGCCGAAAACCAGGAGCTCGGTGCTGTCGGCCGCGATGGAATCGAGCTGAGCATTGTCGCTGTATCCCTTGTACAGGAGGCCGAGCTCGTACCAGGCGGCGGCCGAGTACTCGGTCCTCGGGGTTTCGATGATTATCTCCTCGAAACCGTTCATGGCTTCGGCCGAACGGTCCAGGAAGGTGTATTCGACATTGATCCCCAGCAGGGCTTCGGCCCGGTCTTCCTTGAACTTGGCGGACTGCAGGGCCTGGTTATAGATCTCCAGGGCTTTCTCATGGTCTCCCAGGCGTGAATGGCAGCGGGCCGTACCGATCAGACCCTCCCGTCTCTGCAGCTCGTTATTCCCCTTTTTTTCCAGCTCCTCGTAATAGGCCAGGGCTTTCTCATAGTCGCCCAGCTCGAATGAGACCCGGCAGATGTAGGAGAGCACCTCGCCCTTGAGCTCGAACTTGGGGTAGTTCTCCTTGAGCCCGAGAAAAACCTCCAGGGCCTGCTCGTACTCGCCCATCCTGAACCTTTTCCGGCCCAGGTGGTAAAGGGCGTGCGGACGGTACTTGCTCTTCGGGTGGTTGTCCAGCAGCCGCTCTATCTCCACCTCGGCCTGAGAGACATCATCGGTGCTAAGCATGACCAGGATCAGGTAGTACTGGGCGTCATCGCGCAGCTTGCTCTTCTGCTGGGTATCCAAGAGGGTTTTCAGAGAGTTCTCGGCCTGGATGTAGCGCCTCAGCTCGTAGAACGCCTGGCCCATCAGCAGCAAGGCATCATCTATCTTGCGGCTTTTCTGGTTTTGGCTCAGGAAAAAAAGGCACTTCTTGGCGCAATCCTCAAAATACTGCTCCCCGGTCACCTGCCTGCTCTGCTGCTCTTCCGGGGCACGGGTTTGCGATATGCCCTTGAGCCTCATTTGCTTCTCCTGGTCCCTCTGGGCCGTGATGCCCTGTTTATAAGCCTCTTTCGCCCAGTGCAGGCTGTTGTAAGTCCGGTAGTAAGCGCAGGCCGTGGAAAAAGCCAGCCCGAAAATCAACAGCCTGAGGCAGCTTTTCACAGTCCCGGCCGGCAGGGAGTTCTTGCAGTATCGAAGCTTCATCGGATTCCCGTATTTGTTTGTTAAAGGCTCAGCTTCCGCTGACCAGTTTCTTATGGTACCGCTCGATATAGGCCAGGATCCCGGCGGCGATGGCCTCGGCGGCTTTTTCCCGGAACTTTTTGCTGCGCAGCAGCTTTTCTTCCGCGGCATTCGAGATGAAAGCCACCTCCACCAGGGCGGCCGGCATGAAAGCTCCCCTGAGCACGGCGAAGTTGGCCTGGCGCACTCCCCGTCCCCAGGCAGGGATTTTCAGCAGCCCGACCAGCTGCTGGTGGATACAGGTGCTCAATTCGTAGCTTTCACGCAGGTACTCGTTCTGCGCCATGTCCTGCAGGATCAGGTTGACCTCGTCCAGCCTCTCGGTATCGATCTGCTCGACCTCGTATTTCAGCGAGGCGTTCTCCAGCATGGCGGTGGCCCGGTCCTCATCGGTCTTGGCCGCATCGAGAAAAAACGTGCTGGTCCCACAGATGGATGATTTCTTGCTGGCGTTGGCGTGTATGCTGACAAAAAGGCCGGCGCCGCTCTCGTTGGCAATCTTTCCGCGGCGCTCGAAATAGATATACTCATCCGAGTCTCGGGTAAGGAGCACTTTCAGCTTGCTTTTTTTATTCAGGATCCCCGCCACTTTCCTGGAAATGTCGAGGACTACGTCTTTTTCCTGCAGCTTATATTTGCGGCCCAGGGCCCCGGGGTCTTTGCCGCCGTGCCCGGGGTCGATGACCACGGTGTTGATGCGGAAGTCGCTCGGGTCGGTGGTCGGCGTCCCGGCTCCGGGCTTTACCGGCCGGGCCGCCGGGCTCCCGGCGCTTTTGTCCACCAGCCGGTTCTCGAGCTTGTTGAAAGCGAAACGCTCCGGGAAAAACCCGGGCAGAAACTCGACCGCCAGTTGGGCCGGCACCAGGAAGCGCCCCCGGTCGACCAGGCAGCAGCCGACCAACTGAAAGCTTTTGCCCGCCGAGGTGAAAAAGGACAGCCGGTCCTCGAACCTCAGCGGGACCCCTTCCACGGTCCAGGTTATCCGCTCGGCGGGGATCTCCCACCTCAGCTCGCCTCCCACCAGGCCGGCCAGCGCACCCAGGTCCAGGCAGCTCACGGCCCCGGCCTCGATAAGCTCCAGCTTGACAGTCCGGCCGCTCGAGCGGAACTGGACCTCGAACTCCCCGGCGGCCAGCCGGAGAGGCAGCCGGCAGGACAAAACAGCCACGGCGATCAGGGTCAGTCTTACAGTTAAGATTCGACTCACTCCGGGCCCTCCTCGGGCCGCTCAGTCTTTGCCGTGGCTGCGGACCGCCCTAGCGGTCTCACGGTCGGCCTCGCGGCGCTTGATCTCTTCCCGCTTGTCAAAGACCTTCCTGCCCCGGGCCAGGGCCAGGTTCACCTTGGCCCAGCCTCCCCGAAAGTATATGCTCAGGGGCACCAGGGTCAAGCCTTTCTCCTGGACCTTGCCCTCCAGGCGGCGGATCTCGCGGCGGCCGAGCAGCAGCTTGCGTTCGCGCAGGGGGTCGTGGTTGTATCGGTTGCCATCGGTGTACTCGCTGATATGGCAGCCCACCAGGAAGACTTCCCCGTCGCGCACAGTGGCGTAGCTCTCCGGCAGACTGGCGTGCCCCTCGCGCAGCGACTTGACCTCGGTCCCGGTGAGCACCAGGCCTGCCTCGTGCTCCTCTATAATTTGATACAAGTGGCGGGCCTTGCGGTTCCGACAAACCACCTTGACCCCCGGTTCCTCACTGTCCTCTTTTTTGGCTGCGTCCACTGTCTCTCCATCTCGGTCCACCCGGGCGCCGGCGAGAGGCAGCACCGTGATCAACCCCGGCTCCCCCCACCCGGTCGCCTTAACCGGGAAGTTAACATATTATGAAATGATAGATTTTCAGGCGTTAAAAATCAAGGAAAAAGCTTGACAATGATTCTCATCCGGCCTAGATTACCATACTCTGATGGGGACCCTGGTGATTGGGTGAGCGCTGTCAGACTGCGCCCGGGCCCGG
>JAFGTO010000258.1 GCA_016934095.1 Candidatus Glassiibacteriota bacterium | reverse complement strand
TTCCGCATCCGCCTGACCGACAATACAGGGGTGGCCGGGGCGTCTTTCGTATTGAGCGGGCGGAGCTACCGGGGCGACAGCATCGGCCTGCGCCGCGACACGGTGCTATCCCCGCCGCCGGATTCGCTCGACTGGCTGGTGAGTGTCCCGGGTTACGGACTCGGCTCGCGGCTGGGCTATTACGCACTGGCCGGGGACATCCTGGGCAGCTCCGACAGCACGGCCGTAGACAGTATCATCATCGTCCCGCGCAAGGGCAAGGCCGGCCTCGGGGATGGGACTACCGATGTCGGCGACCTGCTGCGGCTGGTTTACCTGGTATTGGGCCTGGTCGAGCAGCCTGGCCTGATCGACACCCTGGGCCTGGACCTGGACCGCAACGGATATTTCAGTACGGTGGACCTTTTGGGTCTTCTCGACATCTGGCACCAGGGGGAACACTCTTCGGCAATGCTGGCCTCCGCCGGCCGGGTCGACGGGTCGCTGGCGGCAGGGCTGTTAGAGGGCAAAGAGGGTGAGCGGGTGTTCCAGGTCGAGAATTCGGTTTTCCTGCCTTACGGCATAGTGGAGCTGGAAACGGACCCGCCCGCAGCCGCCGCAGCGCTGAGGCTCGTCCCCGGAAACCGCCTGGCCGGGCTGCCGCACCTCTGTCAAACCTCGGCCGAATCAGGCAGCATCCTGCTGGTGTTTGCCTCTCCGGGCGGGGGCAAAGGGCTGTCGCCGGGCAGCGGAGGCCTTTTCACCGTTGATAATTCAGAGGCGTCTCCTCATCGAATCAGCGTAAAGCGGATCCACCTGGGCGGGCGAGAGGTTACGGCAGGCCGGGACCTGGGACTTGCCCGGAAGGTAGAGCTGCCGAAAAGCTTCAGCCTCGACCAGAATGTCCCCAATCCCTTCAACCCTTCCACGACTATCCGTTTCGCCCTGCCGGTCGCGCAAGTGCCTGGCGGAGCGCACCAGGTCCGGCTGACTGTTTATAACCTGCGGGGGCAGACTGTCGACAACCTGCTCGAGGGCGGACTGGAGCCCGGATACTATAACGTGGTCTGGAACGGTACCGACCGCCACGGAAAACCCCTGCCCAGCGGCATTTATTTCTACCGCCTGCAGGTGAACGAGCGTGTTTTCACCCGCAAAATGGTCCTGATCAAATAATCCTGCCCCGCAGCTTTTTCCTCAATAGAATATTTTTCAACAGGTAAGCTTAGGAAACGTTTTCCCCTGAAACAGGCGTGTTTTTAATAATTTAAGGCAAAACTTGTTTTTTAGACCTTTTTATGCTAAAGTAAACCCGGAGGTATTTTTACGGGTGGCAGGCTCTCTCCGGCCCGATTCGGGCAGGCCGGATATTCCGCGCTTTTCAGGGGAAGGTATCCGGAGGGCTCCGCCGGCTTGGGTGGGGGTGTGGAGCGGCCTTGATTACGGTCAATAATAAATCGAGATATTTTTCGGTACTTCAACAGGAGGATTTCGAGGTGAGTGAAAAAAAGTCTCCGTTCGTCAAGAAAACAGTGCCATGCCCGATGTGTTCTGCACAGGCGGAAAACAGGTTTTTCCTCCCCAAGCTTTTCATGGAAAAGGGACTTGAAAGCGACCGGCACGTGGTGGAGTACAAGTGGCTGGATGATTCTTTCGAAGACTGCAATCCGCCTTATTACCATTTCTGGTTCTGCCCTTCCTGCAAATACACGGCGACCCAGAAGGACTTCACCAAGCCGACAGAGGATTCCGACAGCAATTTCAACGTGCTGAAAAGGTGCTACCATAAAATGAACCCGGCGCAGAAACAGATGGTACAGTTGCTGGGGGGCGATATCGATTTTGAAAAGATGAATTTCAGCATGGCCATGAAAATCCACTTGCTGGCGGTTTTCATTCAGCAACTGGTACCGGAGGATTCACGAGACACCTCCAAGCTGGCCAGCTACTACCTCCGTATCGGCTGGCTGTTCCGCGAGCGGAAAGCCAAGGGGGACAAGGACACCGAGATGGCCCCCACGATGGAATTCCTGGAAAAGATTTCCAAGCTCTGGACCACCGTGCCCCGCAATGAGGAGGACTGCCTGAATATTGCGGCCTCGTATTTCGAGAAAGCTTACCAGAGCCATCCCCGCTATTCGGACATAGTGACTGCCAGCGACCTGATGCTGCTGATTGCGGACCTCTATCTGCGCACCAAGGATATCAAGAAAGCCATGCAGAGCATCAACACGGTCATGCAGACCGGGATGAAGTTCCGCACCAAGCAGGGGGAGTTGATCCGCAAGGAAAAGGAAGCAGGCAACCTGACGATATCGCGCAAAGCGCAGATTGACGCGCAGACCAACCGTGTCAATACGATGATGGACCGCGCGGGCCAGATGCGGCAGGATATAGTCCAGATGATAATCGCCAAGCAGGAGCCCAAGGCGAAACAGGTAGTCGCCAAGATGCAGGCCCAGGGCCAGGACACCGAGGTGATCCGCGAAAAACTCAAAGAGATGAAGTTTGAGCCGCAGCTGATAACCAAGCTCCTCGGCGAACCCAAGCGGAAAAAGTTCCTCGGCTTGTTCTGATTGCCCAATCTGCTTAAATTTAAGTGATGCTGTTTTCAGGTCGATAATAACCTTAGAATTCCGTCCCTGGCCCGCTCGCCGGGCGAGAGTCAGGCCCGCCCTGGCACTGAGGCCGCGGTGATGGATCGGTGTCCTTGTTCATGCCGGGAGCGTCCCTCTTAAGATCCACGTTTGCCGTCTCCAGGCCCGGGTTATTTTGTTCTGTCGTGGTTCGCCATGTCGAGCCGTGAGTAATTTCCCCAATACGCTGCGCAGATCCTGATAAGATGGACGATAAAGTAAAATTAATCGTGATCGCCGCCGGCGGGATGCTGGGAAGCTTCGTGCTGTTCTTCCTGGTATTTTATTTTGTCTTTCCTCCCGACGCCGAGCCGGGCGAAATGGCCGCTCAGGCCCAGGTTGCCGGACAGGAAGCCGCTTCGTCCCAGATGGCTCAGGGCGGACAAGCCACCTCGCGGTCCCGGGCCTCGGCTGCGGATGCGGTAATGTTATATTCCGGAGAAATGGAACAGACAATCCCGGCCAACCCCAAAATTGAAGGGTACAACTGGGCGAAGTGGGGAATGGATGTCGACACCGTGCTCGCCATGCTGAGAAAAGAGATCGGAGAGCGGGCAGTGGAGGGCTACGCCGCAATTGAAACCTATTCTCCGCCGGATTCCGCTTTCACCAATGTAGTCGCGCTCAATCCGGATGAAAAACGCCTCAAGGTAGAGTACCGTTTCTACAAGGACCGCCTCTTCCATGTCGAGGTCTATTACTCATCGTATTACCGGGAAAAAGTCTTTAATACCTTTTTATTTGAGATGATGCGCGTTTTCGGCAAGCCTTACGAGATTTATCCCTCCGTGGACGAGATGGGCAACATTATCCTGCACGTGAAGTGGGACACGGAGGACAGCCTGATAGAAATGATCTCGAAGCCCAATGGCTTTTATTCCATGTTCCTGCGCAGCCAGCAGATTATCTACACCCTCGAAGAAGTCAGGAAGAGTGCGGAGCGCATAACCTATTAGCGGCAAAGGATGCTCTGCTTCGACCCTGGCAGCACCCTACCGTCATTTTTTATCCGCCATTTGCCTCTCCGCCGGGTCTCCTCCGGTTTTATCCCCTGCTGTCGGTTCCAGTCAACCGGGCCTCTTGATACTTAATAATCCTGTCCATAGGTGTAAACCCTGTCAACAAATCTTTTTAGCCGGTGCCCGGGCACCGGCTTCAGCGCTTGTCGTCATAATTGTCTTGAGCGGCGGCCGGCCAAAACTGTTCCGCTTACTGGAAAAGATTGCCGGTTGCCCCGCTTCGGTTGCCATGACGGCAGGTTGCGGCAAGCAGCGCAGCCGTCTTTTCCCGCCGGGGTGAAAGCGGCTGAAATCCCGTTATTGGCAGCTTTGAGAGAAAGGTCTGCCGAAAAGTATTCAGGGTCCGGCACCTGGGATTATTACTGTCAGCACCGCTGGTCTGGGAATTGCTACATAAAAGCCGGGTTAAAATAACTCAGCAGATTTTCAGAACCGCTGCCGCCGGATGCCCGTCTTCCGGTCGGGCGGATCCTTTGCCAGTGCAGCGATTGCTGGATCATACCGGGAATCAACACAGTTTCGGACCTGGCCGGGGAATGAAAAAGGGGAAAAAACCAGCGCAGACCGCCCGGTTAAAACCGGGGCGGCCGTACGTGGGAGTGTTCTGGGAGTGCTGCAAGGTCTACAGCCGGATCAGCCTCAACAAGAAAGGCACGGCCTACGTGGGATGGTGCCCGCGCTGTGCCAAGAGGGTCCAGCTCAACGTGAGCCCCACCGGCTCGAAGAGCCGGTTTTTCAACGTGGGTTAGAGGGCCGTTGAAAAAAGACTTCAACGACCCGTGTCGAAATTTATTGCTTCATGGGCTGTCAAGGGCAAGGCAAGCCGTTTTCTGTGTAACTGTAGAATATCAATTATGTTATGCGATAAATGCTTTCTTGCCATACGTCGTTGTACCAAGATAGAAAACGGCCCTTGACAGCCATATTCCCTGGAAATTTGTATTTTTCGACAAGCTTTTAGCCCGGATTATTCACGAACCGGAGGCCGCGTAGCTAAGTGGCCGGAGATCCGGGCACGGATGTGCCCGACACCCTGATTTGTCC
>JAFGTO010000257.1 GCA_016934095.1 Candidatus Glassiibacteriota bacterium | reverse complement strand
GGCCTGCGAATTCCAGAAATCCACCAGGTCGAGCGCACCTATCAGGACATCATCCGGGTGCGGCGCGATACACAGCAGGCTGCCCGGAGAAAAATCTTCCTTCTGCAGCAGCCGGGCCGGACTCACCGACTCTTTCTCCCGCGGCCCATTACGCAGCATCGACTTTTTCAGCAGGAAAACCCTCAGGCCCTGCGGCAGCATACCCCTGAGCCGGGCCAGCAGTCTCCGGCAGCACAGCCGCAGGGCCATGACAGTGATATCCAGGGCCGGGTCGCCGTAAAACCGAGTGGTCGAGAGCACCAGCCGTCCTGTCCCCTGCTTTTCTATGCCCCCGAGCTCGCCGCAGGCCGCCAGGCCCAGGGCCTTAAGGTACCCGTCCGGCACCTTGCGGTAAACCCTGGCCAGGATGTCCGCATAGGAGTCCTCGGGGAAAGCGGGGATTTCCTGGTAGAACAGCACGGTGCCGGTATCGATCCCCGGGTCGATCAGGTGGGCCGTAAAACCCAGCCTGTCGAAGCGCCCCTCGACAGCGGCGGCGAAAGTCGAGCCGACACCCCGGTAATAATGGGTTATGCCGGTATGTATGTTGATTATCGCAGTGCCGGCGGTCTCGATCACTTCCGGCTTGAGGATGTCGGTCCCGGCCACCAGGATGATATCGGGCTTCAGCTCTTTCAGCAGACTTATGGTTTCGCCGGAGTTTACCAGGCCCGCCTCTATCACTTTCAGGTCCCGCTGCATGGCGGACACTTCCGAGCGGTCTATCTCCAGCAGCTTGTACACCTTACGGTCGGAGAGTATCAGCCCGCGGAGCAGGGCTGCCGGCAGCCCCAGCGGCAGCGATAAGACTACTGTCAGCAGCCTGGCCGCCACGCGCAGGAATGAGCCGGAGGCCCGCACGTATTCCAGGTCCCTCTTGAATTTCCTGACAAGGATGTTCCGGGAGTCTTTTTGCCTTTTGCGGGTCGTTACCACTGCGTCTACCCGTGCGGAGGCTGCCACCCGGTTGATCCAGTAGGCGGTGAGCGGACTGTCAGCCACTGTAAGAAAAACAGTCTTCATAATTATCTGGTATAAAGGCAATTGCTAAATATACTTAAAGTAATCTATGATACCAAATGGCAGCCGCCGCCAGCCGGCTCGAGGGAAATGCCGGGCTTGTCTTCGAAAAGCTACTCGACCCGTCGGATGCGCTCGGCCAGCCTGCCGATCTCAGTACCGGCGAACTCCTCGTACAAAGGAGCGACCTTATCCATAAAGGACTTTTTGTCCGGGTATCCGACCTCCACCCCGGCCTCTCTTACCTTGGCCAGGGACTCCTCCACCATTTGGGTCCAGATTTTCCTCTGGTAGTGCATACTCTCGTCCGCAGCTTGCTGCAGGATCCGGCGCTGCTCTTCGCTGAGGCGCGACCAGGCTCTTTCGGACATCAGCAGCACGTCGGGGATGGTCGTATGCTCGTCCAGGTAGTAGTACTTGCAGACTTCGTAGTGGTGTGAGGTATAGAAGGAGGGCGGATTGTTCTCGGCCCCGTCCACCACCCCCTGCTGGAGCGCGGTATAGAGCTCCCCCCAGTCGATCGGCGTGGGAGAGCCGCCCAGGATCTGGATGGTTTTCACCGCCATCATGCTTTTCTGCACCCTGATTTTCAAGCCCGCCAGGTCATCCGGGGTGAGGATCGGCTTGTCCTTGGTGTAAAAGCTGCGGCTGCCCGAATCATAGTAGCAAAGGCCCATGATCCCTTTAGACTTGCCGATCTGCAGGATCTCTTTGCCCACTGGCCCCAGAAAAACCCGCCAGGCGTGCTCCTGATCGCGGAAAAGGTACGGCAGAGAGTACACCCTCACCTCTGGCACGAAACTCTCCAGCACCGCCGCCGAGGTCTTGGTGATGTCCAGGCTGCCGAACTGGATCAGCTCGATGTTCTCACGCTCCGAGCCGAGCTGTTCGCTGGGGTAGACATCGATAGTCATCGCTCCGCCGCTGAGCTCGCGCAGTCGCCTGGACATGAACATCATGGCCTCGTGCACCGGGTGCACTACGTCCAGGCCGTGGGAAAGCTTGAGATGTAGCTGACTGGGGGCCTTGCCGCAGGAAAGCAGGAAAGAGAGGGTGAGAAACAGCGCTGAAATCAGGAAAAGGAGCCTTTGCTTCAATGCCATGCAGACAACCTTAGCTTTCGACCTTGCCGGGGTGTATTAACTGTTTTGAAAAAACCATACTAACCACCGGCCCGGCGGCTGTCAAGGCAAATGAGCTACTCTGCGGCAAGTCGCGGGGATGCTGACCCGAAGGTCTGTGGGCAGCTCAGAACCGGTGCGACAGGCACACCCTGGGCCGGAGACCCCTGTCTCCCGGCGCTCCGGGGCGGCACGCTTCCAGGTGCAGCCCCAGGCGGGCGGCGCGGAGCTGACGGCTGCTGTTGATCCGCTCCTGTATCAGCACGTCCAGGCCGCTGATCAGGTGGTTGGCCAGCAGGATGGTGGCGAAAGTGCTGCGCCGCCGCAGGGCGTCCTCGCTGTCGTAAAAAAGCTCGTGGTAGCGCTCGTTCTCAAGGTCCAGCCCGGTCCAGTCCCAGTTGTATTGGGCAGGGTACACCTTGTTTTTATAAGCTTCGAGCGCGTTGATCTCCTCCTGGCGGCTTTCGGCCACCGGCAGGCCGCCGCTGGTTCCGGAATAGCTGTTTATCTTGGCTATCTCCCACTGGTGGCCATTGTAAGTTTGGGGGTCCGACTCAGGCTGTACGCCATCCAGCGAGGGATCGTCGTCGTAATCGCCGCTCGACGGCCACTTGGTCATGTCTTCGTAGTATTCGCCGAGCCCATGCAGGGAGGGGTCGGTTATTTCCTCGGGGTTGTTGCGGAGTCCCGGGTAGACATAATTGGAGCGGGCCAGCCTGGAAAGCTGGATATAGCGCTCCTGGCGCGAGCTGCCCTGCGAGTTGAGCACTACCAGGCCGGCCAGGCTCGCCCCCTCCAGGGCGAAATAACCGTACGAGCGCCACTGGCCGGAAAGGTACTGCGGCAGGCCTGGTACCATGAAGCCCAGGGCCACGCGAAGGACAGGGTTCATGCCGGAGCCTCCGGAATTTTCGCCGGAAACGTAAGTTTCTTCCTGTGCCAGGCCACCGGCACTGTTACCTGAGAAGTCGTAGCTTACCAGGGGCGCTTGCCCGACTTTTCGCGGGCCCGTATCGCTTGCCTGTCCCGGGCCCGGCGCCTGCCCGGCGGACCCGGCGGCAAAAACCGCAGTCAAGGCGCAGGCAGCTAGAATCACGCGGTAATCCATCGGTCCCTTTCTTAAGGAATATGGCGGCCTGGAGTTAACAGGGCAGCTCTGCAGTCTTGTCCCGGCTGCCTGGTATTGAACCGGATTATTCACGAACCGGAGGCCGCGTATTTAAGTGGCCGGAGATCCGGGCACGGATGTGCCCGACACCCTGATTTGTCCGAGAG
>JAFGTO010000256.1 GCA_016934095.1 Candidatus Glassiibacteriota bacterium | reverse complement strand
GCATTATCCGACGCCGAGGAGCTGTTTCTGGAGTTCCTCATTTTCTTTCAGTGTCCGGGGATCTCCCTCGAAAATGATCTGCCCCATTTCCATGACATAGCAGATGTCGAGAAAATCGAGCACCTGCGGCGAGAACTGTTCGACCACAATCATGCTGATGTTGAATTCGCTCCTGATCTTGATGATCATCTGCATGAGGTGTTCTGCAATGAGAGGCGCCAGTCCTTCCGTGGGTTCGTCGAGCAGGATAAGCTCGGGATCGCCCATCATGGTGCGGCCCACCGTCAGCATCTGCTGCTCCCCGCCGCTCATTTCACAACCCAGGTTATTCTCAAGGGTCTTGAGTTTCGGGAAGTAGGCGTAGACTTCATCGAGATCCCATTTTTTGTTTTCCCGTTTGGCCTTTCGACCGACGACAAGGTTCTGCCTGACCGTCAGATTGGGAAATATTTTTCTGTCCTCGGGAACGAACCCGATACCCTTGTTGGCGATCTGATAGGCCGGGAGTCCGCTTATTTCTTCGCCGTTGTAAAGAATCTGACCTTCGCACCGGGGGGGCGTGAGCCCCATGATGCTCCTGAGTACCGAGGTCTTGCCGGCGCCGTTTCGCCCGAAGAGCCCTACCACCTGTCCCTCTTCAACCTTCAGGTTGATGTCGAACAGGATATGGGCATTACCATAGAAACTGTTGATATTCTTAAGCTGCAGCATGGGACCTCTCTCCTAAATACGCTTTTTGCACGTGCTGGTTATTTGAAATTTCACCGGGTGTCCCCAGGGCGAGGACTGCGCCCTGGTTGAGCACCAGAATCTTGTCCGACAGCGTGAAGACGGCGTCCATATCATGTTCGACGATAATCAGTTTCATGTCTTTTCTGAAGTCTTCCGTAATCAGTTCAATGATTCTGACTCGTTCGCCCTTTGCCAGGCCGCTCATCGGTTCATCAAGAAGCAGCACATCGGGGTCCATGGTGAGTGACATGGCGAGGTCCAGAATCTTTCTGTCGCCGTGTGAAATGGCCGTCACCAGCTGGTCCTTGATGTCGACCAGCCTGACCCGTTCCAGGATAGCGAGAGCCTTTTCCTTGATCCGTCGGTTCGTTTCAAAATTCAGAAAGAGTCTTCCCTTGAATCCAAGCTTGCTTTGCACGCCGATCCTCACATTATCAAGGACCGTCATTTCCTCGAAAAGACTGACCACCTGAAAGGATCGTGAAATACCGTACCGCATGATCCGGTCGGGCGCGATGCCGGTGATGTCCTGACCCTTGTAAAGGATCGTGCCCTCATCGGGTTTGTGGAATCCCGTCAGCAGATTGAAGAAGGTGGTCTTTCCCGCACCGTTGGGGCCGACAACGCCCACCCGCTCGCCGCGGCGGATGATCCCGGTGGCCGGCCCGAAAACCAGGTGGCCGCCGAAACTCTTGCAGACCTCGACAAAACTGATCAGGGTCACAGGCTAGTCCTCTTTCTCTTTCTTCTCCCGCCCGGGGCCATCTTTCTTTTTTTGCCTGAGCTTTTCCCACCATTCCAGCCTTTTGGCGATCTCGCGCTCGAAGCCGAAAGAGCCCGGCCGGTAGAACCTGCTTCCGGCCAGGGAGTCCGGCAGGTACTGCTGGCCGGCGAAATGTTCCGGCAGGTCGTGGGGGTATTTGTAGCCTTTGGCGTAGCCCAGGGCCTTCATCAGGGCGGTGGGGGCATTGCGCAGGTGCAGGGGCACCGGCGCGCTCATTGCGGAAAGGGCGGCTTCCCGGGCCTCTTTCAGCGCAACGTAGCTCGCGTTGCTCTTGGGCGCACAGGCCAGGTAGGTCGCGGCCTGGCTCATCGGGATCGCGCCCTCGGGCAGGCCGATCACCGAGACCGCCCGGTGGGCCGCCACTGCGACCTGGAGCGCCTGGGGGTCTGCATTGCCGATGTCCTCGGAGGCGAAAATGATCATGCGCCTCATTATGAACAGCGGGTCCTCGCCGGCCTCCAGCATGCGGGCCATGTAGTACAGCGCCGCATCGGGGTCGCTGCCGCGCAGGCTCTTGATGAACGCGGAGATCACATCGTAGTGCTGCTCGCCCTGGCGGTCGTACTGGATCAGGCGCCGCTGGAGCGCCTCCGCCATCATGCTGCGGCTGATCTTATCGCTGCGGCCTTTTTTAGCCTTTTCTCCCGGGCCGGGACCGGCATACATCGCGGCCATTTCCAGGGCGGTGAGCGCGGCCCTGGCATCGCCGTCCGCGGCCTCGACCAGCAAGGCCAGGGCATCCGGCTCGAGTTCCAGGCCCAGGCTGCCCAGGCCGCGCTCGCTGTCCTGCAGGGCACGGCGGACAATCCGCTCCAGGTGCGTCGGCTCGAGGCGCTTGAGCACGAAAACCCGCACCCGGCTCAGCAGGGGGCTGTTGACCTCGAACGAGGGGTTTTCGGTGGTGGCCCCCAGCAGGATGAAACGCCCGCTCTCCACGTGCGGCAGCAGGGCATCCTGCTGGGCCTTGTTGAAGCGGTGGATCTCATCCAGGAAGAGTATGGTCTTGCGGCGGTAGAGCTTGAGGTTTTCCGTGGCCCGGACCACCACCTCCTTGATCTGCTGGACCCCGCAGGTCACCGCGCTGTAATGCTCGAACGCCGAGCCGGTGCGGCCGGCGATGATCCGGGCCAGGGTGGTCTTGCCGCTGCCCGGGGGGCCCCAGAAGATCATCGAGCCCAGGCTGTCGCGCTCGATCATCAGGCGCAGGACACCCCCGGGGCCTAGCAGGTGCTCCTGCCCCTCGAACTCCTCCAGGCTCCCGGGGCGCAGGCGGTCGGCCAGCGGGCTGAACCCGGCATCTGCTTCCCGGTCGCCGGGCAGGCCGAACAGCTCGCGGTTCTGGTTGTCCATGGCAGGTTACTCCCGGGTAAGGGCTGACCAGGTTCAGTTCAACATTGCCTAACAATGGAACGCTTTAGTGGTGTCTGCACAACGCCCCCGTTTCTGCTCTGAAGCCACTCCTCCAACCGCAGCCGCAGGCTGCGAAAACAGGGGCCGCTGTCTGAGCTGCACCAAAGGAGCGTCAAACAAACTTGTATGCCACCGTTTTACGCAGGAGTAACAGATCGCGGGCATGCCTTCGCGAGCCTTTAGAGGCGAGCGCAGGCGGGCAACAAATAAGCGTGTGAAAAGCACTTATACACCATATTCAAGATAAGTCTGAAGAACCAGGGCGAGTTGCGGCCCCGAAAAGATTTTTGCTGCTTTTGATCGACTGCAAAAGCAGAAAAAACTGCTATCATCTCTGGTCGTGCTGAACTCAATTTATTAATTGCACGGCGAGCGCATACCCCGCAGCTTGGCTCATGGGTAGTTTTTAATCCATTTAATACAAGCGGTTAAACGTGGACAAAAACCGGGCGCTCTTATAATTTATACTGGCGTAACCCTTTACCCGGGATTATTCATAAAAATGGAATTTGTCCGGTTCGCTGCAGGGGCGCACCCCTGTGTGCGCCCTTTGATCTGCCGGCCGTGATACTATCGCCGGCTGAAATATATTACAGTCCGGCCCGGGTTTTCAAGTATGACCGCTACCGGGTTCCCTTATCCGGCAATAACCGTGGTTTTTTCAGGGAGAATGTCCGATGGCCGCAGCCGGAGACCTGCCTGACAGTGTGATCGGCCTGGGGATAGACACCATAGAGATCGCCCGCATCCGCGAGGCGATGCAGAGCCGCAGCGGAGAGCGCTTCGAGCGGAGGGTGTTCACCCCGCAGGAGATCGCCTACTGCCGCTCGCGGCCGGACCCGTTCCCGCATTTCGCCGCCCGTTTCGCAGCCAAGGAGGCCGGGATGAAGGCCCTGGGCACAGGCTGGACAGCGGAGGTTTTCTGGCAGGGACTGGAGATAGTCAGGGACCGGATGGGGAAACCGCTGCTGCAGCTCAATGGCAAGACCGCGGAGTTTGCGGCGGCTGCCGGGGTGGTGTCCGGCCATGTCTCGCTCTCGCATGACAGGGAGCGCGCCGTGGCAGTGGTAATTCTCTCGGCCGGGAAAAAAACGGGGGGTGTCTGATATGTGGGATGCAAGGCGGCAGTGTCTACTACTGTGGCAAAAGGGGCAGGAAAGATAGCTGCCGGGCCGGAGAATAACTTAAAGTAAAACTTAAGATAATATATATAAGTATATAATTACGATCAATTAATAGATAATTCTTAAAGCGCTGACTCAGTCATCGGCGGCGGCGCGCCCATGCAGTCTCAGGATGGAAGTATGGGCCGGGTGCAGCCCGGATATGGATAGCCGGAAACGAGGGAATTCTTCTCCCGGTGGCTGGCCGCGCTTTCAGAACAGCCCGTAGATCTTCCCGCTATCATCGATCCTCATCCTGGTGGCGGCAGGGACCTTGGGCAGGCCCGGCATGGTCATCACGTCCCCGGTCAGGGCCACCAGGAACCCGGCCCCGGCCGAGGGCCTGACATTACGCACGGTGATCTTGAAGCCCATGGGGCGGCCCAGCAGGGCGGGGTTGTCGCTCAGGGAGTACTGGGTCTTGGCCATGCAGACCGGCAGCTTGTCCAGGTTGAATTTCTCCATCAACTGGATGTCTTTCTGCGCCGGAGCGGCATACTCCACGCCCTTGGCCCCGTAGAGCCTCCGCGCAACGGTCTCGATCTTGGTGGGGATGTCGGCTTCGACATCGTAGAGGTAGTGGAAGGCGGGTTTCTTTCCGTTGACGAGCCCGAGCACCTTTTCGGCCAGGTCCCTGCCGCCGTCTCCGCCTTTTTCCCAGACTTCGCAGAACGAGGCGGGCACGCCGAGCCTGTCGCAGTGTTCGGCGATCAGCTCCAGCTCGCGCTCCGAGTCGCCCAGGAACCGGTTGATCGCCACTGCCGCCGGCACGCCGAAGATGCGGATGTTCTCCAACTGCTTGTCCAGGTTGGCCAAACCGGCTTTCAGGGCATCGGGGTTTTCCACGGAAGTCCGGTCCGGCGGGGCTCCCCCGTGCAGCTTAAGGGCGCGGGTGGTTGCCACCACCACGGCGCAGGCCGGGGTAAGGTTGCCGGTGCGGCACTTGATGTTGAAAAATTTCTCCGCTCCCAGCTCCGCGGCGAAACCGGCCTCGGTGACCACGTAGTCCGCCAGGCTCAGAGCCATGCGGGTGGAGATCAGGCTGTTGCAGCCGTGGGCGATGTTGGCGAAAGGCCCGCCGTGCACGAAAGCCGGCCCGTGCTCCAGGGTCTGCACCAGGTTGGGCTTGATCGCATCTTTAAGCAGCAGGGACATGGCGCCCTGGGCCTCGAGCTGGTGGACAAAAACCGGCTCCCTGTCGTAGTTGTAGCCGATCACTATCCGGCCGAGGCGGGTTTCCAGGTCTTTGAAACCGGTCGCCAGGCAGAGCACTGCCATCACCTCGGAGGCCACCGAGATAATGTAGCGGTCCTCGCGGGGGAGGCCCTGGGCCGGCCCGCCCAGCCCGACCACCACCCCCCGGAGTGCGCGGTCGTTCATGTCCACCGCCCTGGGCCAGTAAATCCGCCGCGGGTCGATGCCCAGCGGGTTGCCCTGGTGCAGGCTGTTGTCTATCATCGCGCTCAGCAGGTTGTGGGCGCTGCTGACTGCATGGATGTCGCCGGTAAAGTGCAGGTTGATATCCTCCATGGGGATTACCTGGGAGTAGCCGCCGCCGGCGGCGCCGCCCTTGATCCCCATGCAGGGGCCCAGCGAGGGCTCCCGCAGGCAGAGCATCGCTTTCTTGCCGAGCTTTTTCAGGGCCTGGGCCAGCCCCACCGAGACAGTGGACTTGCCCTCACCGGCAGGGGTGGGGTTGATCGCGGTAACCAGGATCAGCTCGCCGGTCTTGTGGGAGTTGCGTTTCAGCACGTCCAGAGAGACTTTCGCCTTGTACTTGCCGTAAGGCTCCAGGTCCCCGGGACCGATCCCCACCTGGGAGGCTATCTGGTCTATCGGCCGGATATCGGCGGACTGGGCGATTTCGATGTCGGTTGGGAAAGTGCTCACGCTTATCCTCCGTGGCTTTCGTATTGTTCTTTGTCCGGGTGGCGCTACTGCTTCCGGCCGTAACCGGGCCAGCACGCTGAACTGCTTGCACAGGCCGGGGCCGGCTGCCGCAGACTCAAGATAAAAAGGTGCCGGGTAAATATCTATGGTTTTTTTGCCGGTTATGGTAAAAAATTGCGGAAAATGACAGGTGCCGGAATTATAACTCTATATATTTGATAATATTTTTTCAAGACAGCCTGGCAATAGAACAAAATTGTTTTGTAATCCGAAAATTCTGCTGCAGGCCGTAATCCGCTCCGGCCTGATTTGATCCTGCCGGGCCGGACCCGGAGGGTCGAGTAAATAAATTGACCTGAGCTTCATAAGTGGTTAATTTTGTGGCTTGTTTGGCAGACTGCAGTGCTGTTCAGGGGCTCCAGAGCAGAAGGGGGAATGTTGACAGAACAGATGGACAAGAGATACGACCCCTCGTCGGTCGAGCGGAAATGGTACGATTACTGGGAGTCCGCAGGGCTTTTCCGGGCCGACCCCGGGTCCGGCAAGGAGCCGTTTACCATAGTGATCCCGCCGCCCAACGTTACGGGCGTGCTGCACATGGGGCACGCCCTGAACAATACGATCCAGGACGTGCTGATCCGCAGCAGGCGCATGAGGGGGTTCGAGACCCTCTGGGTCCCCGGGGTGGACCATGCCGGGATCGCCACCCAGAACGTGGTGGAAAAGAAACTGGCCCTCGAGGGCAAGGATCGCCACCAGCTCGGCAGGGAGGCCCTGCTCGAGGAGGTCCGGGCCTGGAAGGACGACCGCGAGCGGACGATCATAGACCAGCTCAAGGCCATAGGCTGCACCTGCGACTGGAGCCGCTACCGCTTCACCATGGATGAGAGGCTCTCGGCGGCGGTCTCCCGGGTCTTTGTCTCGCTCTACCGCAAGGGGCTGATCTACCGGGGAAACTACATTATCAACTGGTGCCCCCGCTGCCAGACCGCTC
>JAFGTO010000026.1 GCA_016934095.1 Candidatus Glassiibacteriota bacterium | reverse complement strand
TTTTCTTCGGGGTCGTATACCAGGACAGTGTTGTGTGCGATAGTCCGGGCGAAATAGTTTGGCCTGTGGTCCGATTCCCACTCGTAGCGGCCAGACTCTATGGCCAGGCTGCCCTGCTTGAAAATCACGAAAGAGTTCTGGTCGGCGTGCTCGTGGCCGTAACAGTAGTCCCCGCATTTAAAGATGGCGTGGGTAGCGTCCTCATCCCAGCCGCTGCGCATGGCCACCCAGCCGGTCCCCTCGAAGTGGCGGGCCAGCGGCCAGGTGCTGTCCGGGCCTGACGGCTCCAGGCCCGCATCCGAGGTGTCCCAGATGAGGTCCCAGACTTCAGGGGCGGCACTGCCGCTTTGATTGGCCACGTACCACTGGCTCAGGGGGTCGCGGTAGCGGGCGGCCAGGTACTTGAAATGCCAGAGGGGCACCCCGCCTTCCACGCTCTGCAGGTCGCAGACCTTGCTGAGCTCGCCGTTCGGCCTCAGGCACCAGGCCCACCAGACAGGGAAATACCTCAGGTAATAGTTGTCTTCCAGCAGGTTTTCCCCGGTAGCGCCCAGCCACATCTCGAAATCGAAAATATGGGTGCGGATATAATTGTAGGCCGCGTAGCCCATCCCGGCCTCCACCCCCCCGTCATCCGCGGCCACTTGTGATTTGGCGCTTTTATAGATTTTCAATGTTTCCTCGGACCAGCGGTACCAGGATTCCACCTTGCCCGGCTGCACCGCCGAGCCGGCCAGGGCCAGGGCCGGGTAAAACAGGATGTCCAGGCCGCCGTACCCTCCGCCGCCGAAAGGGCTGTAGCTGTTGTAAATGTCCGAGAACGCATCGCCGGCCCTGATTATTTTCTCCCCGAGACCGGCCCTCTCTTCTGCGGTCATCCCCTTGAACAGCCAGTCGTAGGCGAAAGCGGTATTCCGGCGCAGCTCGACTATCTCCCAGTAGCCTGCGAACTGTTCTGCAGTCAGCTCGAGAAGATAATCCAAGGCATAGTCCAGGTACCTGACCCCGCCTTTGAGGAACAGGGAGTCTCCTGTCATCAGGTAGATAAAAGGCATGGTAACGACCATTCCGCGCATCTCTTTCTTGCTGGACACGGCAGGCGAGTACCTGAGGTAGCGTGTGGCCGAGCTTTTCATGCGGTCAAAAGGCTCCTTGAGGGAAGTCCGCACTTTCCTGCGCAGGGTTTTCAGCTCTTCACCTGATATCAACAGCCGGGGATGGTCTCTCAGGGCGAACACTCCCTCGCCCTGGTAAGGGGGCAAAGCTTCCCCGGTGTCAAGATGGCGCAGGATGTCCCTCAGGTCCTCTGTGTCCAGGCTCCCATCGCCCCGGGTGTCTCCCAGGAGTTTCTGCTTCTCGGTAGGTGCCTGGGCCCCGCCGGTTATCCTGAGGAATTCAAGGAGGTCGAACACATTCACCTCGCCGTCGTCATTCAGGTCCCCCAGGGTGTTCGCTCCGGCTGTCGGCATGACAGCGTTACTCACCGGTCCCGCAGCTTGCGAGCCTTTTCCTGCATTACCGGTACTGTCTGCAGAGAAGGAAAACGGCAGCAAAAGGCATAAGCTTTTTATAATCAGGCGCTTGTACATTGTTTTTTTTCCAGGACCCGGCGTATTGCCGGAACAGTTGCGATACTCAGCTTCCCAGGGCGATATATTTCAGCAAAGCCAGCAGGTCGAAGAGGTCGACCTGGGAGTTGTTGTTAAGGTCAGCAGCCGGGTTCTCGGAGGCCGGCTTGCCGACCAGGTTCAGCATGATCAGCAGGTCGAAGATATTCAGGTCCCCGTCCCCGTCGAGATCCACCGGGGGCCAGAGTCCGGCTGCCCGGGCATCCCTGACCCTGAAGACCCCGCCTCCGGCCGAGGTGAAATACAGGGTGCGATGATCATCTACTCTGAACATACCCTCTGAGGTTCCATCCCGCAACACCGCGTACAGGCCCGGCTGCAGGTCGCACAGCAGGTGCCTGAGCGGGCCCGGCGCCTCGACCCGGTAATCCAGGGAATCCAGGCCGCCGGTCTCCCTGGCGAAAACCACCACCCGGCCGGAAGTCTCCAGACCGCACCAGGTATCGCCTTCCAGCAGCGCGGCCTGCGGCGCCGGCTCGTCCGTCTCCGCCGCCGGGTACAGCAGGTGCAGGAACACGTCATCGGTCCTCACCTGGTCCGGAACGACCTCGAACCTCCACGAGCCTGCCTCGGATTCGGCGATATTGCTCAGCGGGTAGTTCTTTCCATCCGCATCCACCCAGAACTCATAGCCGCTGCCCCCCACCTTCCTCACCCGGTGGGACCCGGGAAGCAGTATCCTGCAGCAGAGCCTGCCGGGCCCGTTGTCAACCGTAACCAGGTCGCCCCGGTAGCTCTCTATGTGGCCTGCCACCTCCACGCTGTCCGGCTCGCCCGGCTCCGAGACCACCGGCTCGCTCACGCTGTGGAGCACCCATTTCTTGCGGCACTGGCCGTCCACGGCGCTCACCCTGTCGAAAACCACGAAACACTCCTCGGGCTTGAGGCGGACAAAATAGCGCTCGGCGTTGTCTGCGGTAAGGTACGACTCCGAGGCATCGCCCCGGGCCAGGTCGTAGTCGGCGGTGGTCTCCAGGCTCAGGGACACCGCAGTCCTGAAGTTGGTATTGCCCTGCTGGCTGCGCTGCCCTCCGAAATCCACACCGGGTTTGAGGACCTCCAGGGTATTGCCGGGCAGGTCGCTGCCGTAATAGTTGAGGTGGTTGTCGCTGGACCAGCCGGCATAGTAGCCGGAGCGGATGGCCAGGGAAGAGTTGCGGTGGAGCAGGAAGCTGTTCTCGCAGGCGAGGCGGTTCCCCTGGCCGTAATCCTTCCTGGCGCGGAAGACCGCGAAAACGTCCCGCTCGCTTTCGAAACCGGACCTCATGACCACGATCCCCTGGCCCTCGAAGAGCCTGGCTCCGGGCAGGCTGTTGTCCGGCGGGGTGGGAGGGACAGACTTATCCTCCCAGATGACATCCCACATCATCTGCCTGGGGGGGTTGCCCGGCCAGTAGTTTTCCGAATAGTCGTTGGTAGCGTTTTCCGCGTAAAAGGCGGCGTAGCCGTTCCGGTAGCGGGCGGTCAGCAGCGACCAGTAGGCGTGCTTGCCGGTGGTCGGCTCATCGCTTTTCGAGGTAAGGCGGCCCGGGCCGAGCTTGTCCACGTGGGCGATCAGCCCGTCATGGGGCCGGCTCAGGTACATCAGGTGCAGGGCCAGGTTGCCCAGCTCCGGGGTCCTGGCGAAAACGTCCTCGCCGGTGGCGGTGCGCCAGGATTCGAGCTCCACCGGGAAGCTCAGTCCCGCCGCACCCCAGAAATAGCCGTAGCCCTCGTGCCATCCCCCGCCCCCCTTGCCCACGGTCTGGACCGCCTCGACCTGCAGGCCGACCGCCTCGACCGCCTCGGCCATCCAGGACCCGGTCAGGGTTGAGTCGAGGTCCGGGTCCCGGTAG